>DASVUQ010000156.1:0-11672 GCA_036386975.1 Flavobacterium sp.
CCTACCCCGCTGTGTGAAGATAACGACGAAGCCTATTCTTATCACGGCTACGGACAATCTAACGTTTATAAAATAGATCCGCGTTACGGTACCAATGAAGATTATGTCCGCCTTAGTGCCGAGCTACACCAGCGTGGCATGAAAAATATTATGGATTATGTGACCAACCACTGGGGATGGCAACACTGGATGATCAAAGACCTGCCTACCTACAACTGGATCCATCAGTTCCCGGAATTCACGCAGACCAATCACCGGCTGACTACATTGTTTGATCCTAATGCCGCTGCTTCCGATGTAAAATTATGCGCAGAAGGATGGTTTGTAAAATCAATGCCTGATCTCAATCAATCCAATCCTTTAGTCTTAAATTACCTGACACAAAACGCCATCTGGTGGATCGAATACGCAGATTTGGACGGCTTTCGTGTAGATACCTATCCCTACAATGATAAAACGGCCATTGCACAATGGACAAAAAACATAACTGATGAATATCCTAATTTTAATATTGTAGGTGAAGTTTGGCTGCATGACCAGGCACAAATCGCCTACTGGCAGAAAGACAGCAAAGTTGGGGCAATCCAAAATTATAATTCGAATTTACCAAGTATAATGGACTTTACCCTACATGATGCCATTAGCGGTGGTGTTTTTAATGAAGACCAGCCTGCATGGGATAAAGGAATTATGAAAGTCTATGAAAATTTTGGTAATGATTTTTTATATCCAAATCCAAATAATTTATTAATTTTTGCCGAAAACCACGATACCCAGCGCTTTAATGAAATCTATAAAAATGATTTTAGCAAATACAAAATGGCAATGGCACTGATTGCAACCGTTCGGGGTATTCCGCAAATCTATTATGGTTCAGAAATTGGAATGTCCGGCAATAAAGAAAAATTAGGCGATGCTGATATTCGCAGGGATTTTCCCGGAGGATGGGACGGCGACACCAATAATGCTTTTACAACTAATGGAAGGATGCCCCAGCAAAAACAATTCTACGATTTTACATCAAAGCTATTACTTTGGAGGAAATCAAACGCTGTCATTCATTCCGGAAAAACAACCCATTATTCCCCAGAGAATAACACCTATGTCTATTTTCGTTATAATGAAACCGCCACAATAATGGTTATTATCAATAACAATTCTGAAAAGCAAACACTTAAATCCAGTCGTTTTAAAGAAAATATCAAAAACTATAATTCAGGAAAAGATATCCTTTCGGATAAAACCATTGATATAAAAAATGATATCATAATAGACGGAAAATCCGTTTTAATTTTAGAATTAAAATAAAGTTTCATCCTTATAAATAAGCTGAGTCAGATCGTTCCATAGTTTCAAAAAAATAAAAATGAAAAAAATACTTCTTTTATTCCTGCTACCGTTTTGTTGCCTCGCACAAAATGCAGACAGGAAATACGTTTCTTCCGTTTGGAAAAATAACATTTTAGAAGTTAAAACTTCTGACGGTACGTATCGGATAAAACCGTATTCAGATAAAATCATCGAAACCACTTTCCTTCCTGATGGTGAAAAATTCAATCCGGTTTCACATGCTGTAGTGATGCAAACGGGCAATATTGCTTTTAAATTTTCTGAAACGCCAACTGTATTGGATTTGAAATCAAATAGTATCGCCATACGTATTCAAAAAGCACCATTCAAAATTTCTTATTTCAATAAAAACAATGAAATAGTTTCCGAAAAAACAGGTTACTCAAAGAAAGAATCCACCGAAATACTGTCGTTTAATATAGATGCTACCGAAAAATTATATGGTGGTGGCGCGCGGGTTTTAGGTATGGGCCGCCGTGGCAACCGTTTGCAACTCTACAATCGGGCCCATTACGGATATGAGACCCGGTCAGAACTAATGAATTTTTGTATCCCGCTTGTTTTATCTTCAAAAATATACGCTGTCCACTTTGATAATCCTGCCATTGGGTATGTGGATTTAGACAGTAAAAAAGACAATACACTAGCTTACGAAACGATATCAGGAAGAAAAACCTATCAGGTGATTGTAGGTGACTCCTGGACAGACCTGATTTCAGGGTATACAAGCCTTACAGGAAAACAGCCTTTAATCCCACGCTGGGCATTGGGTAATTTTTCCAGTCGTTTTGGATATCATACCCAGGAAGAAGTCGAAAAAACCATTCGTAAGTTTGAAGAAGACAAAATACCTGTCGATGCGATTATTTTAGATTTATACTGGTTTGGAAAAACAGTAAAAGGCACCATGGGAAACCTGGACTGGGACAAGGATAATTTTCCCAATCCTGATAAAATGGTTGCGGATTTAAATCAAAAAGGCATCAAAACCATATTGATAACAGAGCCCTTTGTATTAACCACATCATCAAAATGGCAGGAAGCTGTTGACAAAAAAGTACTGGCTACCGATACATCAGGTAACCCTTTTGAATATGATTTCTATTTTGGACATACCGGTATCATTGATACCTTCAAACCCGAAGGAAAAGACTGGTTCTGGAAAGTGTACAAGCGACTTATCGATCAGGGTGTTGGCGGCGTATGGGGCGATTTGGGTGAACCCGAAGTATTTCCGTCAGCAGCAGTAACATCTGGCGGTAAAGCCGATGAAATCCATAACATTTACGGGCATAACTGGGCCAAACTTGTAGCAGAAGGTTATAAAAAAGATTTTTCTACTGTACGTCCGTTTATCTTAATGCGTGCGGGATATTCCGGTTCGCAACGTTTTGGTATGATTCCCTGGAGTGGCGATGTCAGCCGAAGCTGGGGCGGGTTGCAGGCACAAACCGAAATCGCTTTACAAATGGGTATGCAGGGAATGGCGTATATGCATTCTGATTTGGGTGGCTTTGCCGGAGATTATTTCGATAACGAATTGTATATCCGTTGGCTGCAATATGGCGTGTTTCAACCCATTTTCAGGCCACATGCCCAGGAAGATGTCGCTTCAGAACCTGTTTATAAAGATATCGTTACGAAAGCCAAAGCCAAAAAACAAGTCGAACTGCGGTATCAGCTGTTGCCCTACAACTATACGCTGGCTTTTGAAAATAATCTGAATGGCACACCTCTAATGCGTCCGCTATTTTTTGAAGAACCTGAAAATGAAAAATTAGCAACCGTATCTGATAGTTACCTATGGGGCAATGATTTTTTAGTAAAACCTATTACAAAACCAAATGTTACTTCAACGACAATCTATTTTCCAAAGAGCAACAACTGGTTTGATTTTTACACCGATAAAAAACACACTGCCGGCAGTACTTCGGATATTAATGTAACGGAAGATCATATTCCTGTTTTTGTCCGTGGCGGTGCTTTCATTCCGATGATTCAAACGATACAAAATACTTCACAATATAGTTTGAACACTTTTGACCTGCATTTTTATTTTGATGCCGCTGTAAAAAGTAGTAACGGGCATCTTTACAACGATGATGGGGTTACACCCAATAATTATGAAAATAAAAAATATGAAAAGTTAACATTCCAAAGTAAAACCACTAGTATTGCAACCGTTTTAAAAATAGATTATGATAAAGAAAACATAACGGCTGCGAATGCTAAAAAAATAAATGTGATCGTTCACGGATTATCAAAAAAACCAACAAAAATCAATGTTAACAGAAAACCTGTAGCAACTTCAGACTGGGCTTTTTCTAATCAGCTCGTTACAGTAACAATTTCAGTTACAGCAGATGCACCACAAGAAATTGAAATCATTCTATGATATGAATACAAAATATTTACAAATCGTTTTTATTGGCTTTTTAGCTTTAAGTTGTTCTTCAACAAAACAAGTTACAAAAGCTACTACAGCTAAAACCCCGTTTATCTGGGAAAGTGCCAATGTGTATTTCCTGTTGACCGACAGGTTTAATAATGGTGATCCTAATAATGATCATACCTATAACAGGAATAAGCCAACCGGTACATTACGTGGTTTTGAAGGCGGTGATATTCGTGGTGTGATCCAAAAACTGGATGAAGGTTATTTTGACAAGTTAGGGATCAATGCCATCTGGATGACACCGGTTGTAGAACAAATTCATGATGGGGTCGACGAAGGGACCGGTTTTAGTTATGGTTTTCACGGGTACTGGACCAGGGACTGGTCTGCATTAGATCCGAGTTACGGCACCAAAAAAGATCTGGCTGAATTAGTTCAGAAAGCACATGCCAGGGGTATCCGGATATTGTTAGATGCGGTGATTAATCATACCGGGCCGGTAACTCCTGAAGATCCCGTTTATCCGCCGGATTGGGTCCGTACCAGTCCTAAATGTACTTATAATTCTTATGACACTTATATCCATTGCACCTTAGTAGAAAACCTTCCGGATGTAAAAACCGAAAGTAATGAAAATGTGGCATTACCTCCTTTTCTGGTAGAGAAATGGAAAAAAGAAGGCCGTTATGAACAGGAAGTAAAGGAACTGGACGCTTTTTTTAAAAAAACCGGCTGTCCCCGCGCCCCAAGGTTTTATATTATGAAATGGCTTTCTGATTATATTACCGATTATGGTATTGATGGCTACCGTGTAGATACTGCCAAACATACGACTGAAAATGTCTGGGCAGAATTTAAACAGGTATGTGATGCCGCTTTCGCTGAATTCAAACAAAAAAACCCTAAAAAAGTACTCGACGATAATCCTTTTTTTATAGTAGGGGAAGTATATGGATATAACATCGGAAGCAAAAAAATTTATGATTTCGGAGATAAGAAAGTCAATTATTTTGACAACGGGTTTACCGGCCTGATTAATTTTGACTTTAGAAATGAAGCTAAATTGGATTATGAACCTTTATTTTCTAAATATTCCGCTATTTTGCAAAACGAACTGAAAGGCCATACCGTCATGAACTATGTTTCCTCCCATGATGATAGTTACCCGTTTGACAAAAAGCGTGAGAAAGCATTTGAATCCGCCATTAAATTATTACTTGCCCCCGGCATTTCACAGGTATATTATGGAGATGAAACAGCGCGGCCTTTAGATATTAAAGGTGCCGAGGGCGATGCCACATTACGTTCTTTTATGAACTGGAACGATTTAAAAAATAATCCTGCCACACAAAAAATACTATTACATTGGCAAAAATTGGGACAGTTTAGAAAAAACCATCCTGCTGTTGGTGCCGGGGCACATCAGCAAATCTCCGCTTCTCCGTATGTGTTTAGCAGAACGTTTACGAAAGGTACATTTACAGATACTATTATTGTAGGTTTAGATCTTGCTACAGGTAAAAAGGAGATTGCTATAGGAAAAATATTTAAAAGTGGTACAAAAGTTAAAGATGCGTATTCAGGGGCAACAGGGACAATCAACAATGAAAAAGTAATTATTGACTCTCCGTTTGACATAGTGTTATTAGAATCGCAATAATAAATTCCCATGAGTATCTGCAATAGCATCATCATCAACCCTTTAAATCATAATACTATATTAAAAGAATTTTAAGAAGATGTTAATTTGTTATGAGCTAAAAACCAAAATTATATTTTTGTTCTTTAGTATCCTACAAATTTTCTCTAATGGCATTTGATTATATAGAAATAGAAAGAGTTGAGAAATTAACAAAACAGGAGTTTATCAATAATTATTATAAACCTCAGAAACCGGTTGTAATAACCAATCAGATAGATGATTGGCCAGCATTTACCAAATGGGATTTTAATTTTTTAAGAGAAGTGGCGGGCGATAAAACAGTGCCTTTATACGACAGTCGAAAAACCGATTATACGAAAAAAGTAAACGAACCGGATTTCACGATGACCATGTCCGAGTATATTAATATACTGGAAAAAGGCCCAACTGATTTACGTATTTTTCTTTATAACCTTATGAAGGACGTGCCGTCTATGAAACAGGATATGAAATGGCCCCAACTAGGGATGCGCCTGATTAAAAGCTTACCTTTAGTTTTTTTTGGTGGCGAAAATGCCAAAGTTTTTATGCATTACGATATTGATTATTCTAACATTTTTCATATTCATTTTGCAGGAAAAAAGCAATGTGTGCTGGTAGACCCAAAAGAAACCAAATACATGTACCGCCTGCCCTATTCCTGGATTTGTAATGAAGATATCGATTTTGACAATCCTGATTTTGAAAAATTTCCTGCTTTAAAAAAAGTAAGGCCTTATATTACGAACCTCCAGCATGGTGAAATGTTATACATGCCGGAAGGCTGGTGGCATTACATGAAATACCTGACTCCCGGGTTTTCATTGAGTTTACGTTCTTTACCAGGCAATCCCGCTAATTTGATGAAAGGATTTGCCAATATTGCCATTATCCGCCATTACGACAACTGGATGCGTAAACGTAAAGGGCAGGAATGGCTGGATTATAAAGATAAGGAAGCCATAAGACGTACTAATGCCTTATTAGAAATTTAATGCTAAAAATAGGCCATCGAGGTGCAAAAGGGTACCGCCCTGAGAATACACTTGCTTCATTTCAATATGCTGTTGATATAAAAGCCGATGGTATAGAACTCGATGTACATATAAGTGCTGATAAAGAACTTATTGTTATTCATGATGAAACTACTGACCGTACTACCAACACAAAGGGTGTCGTCACTACTCTTACGCTATCCGATTTAAAAAAAATTACAATAGAGCATCAGTACGAAATTCCCACTTTACAGGAAGTTTTAGCGCTTATAGATAAAAGATGCTTTGTAAACATAGAACTTAAAGGAGCAGGAACGACAGAAAAAACCGTTGCCATTATAGAACAACATATTCATGAAAAAAACTGGTGCTATGATCACTTTATCATCTCCAGCTTCAACTGGAATGCGCTACAGGAAGTAGCATTGCTGAACCCTAACATCAGGCTTGGTGTACTTACTGAAACAGATCTGGGATTAGCTTGTGCTTTCGCAAAATTCATAAAAGCGTATTCTATTCATCCCTATTTTCATTTATTAAATGCCAAAAATACAGCTCAGCTGCAGGAAAAGGGGTTTCTTGTTTTTCCATGGACGGTAAATGAAGCCGAAGATCTTCAGACAATGCGTGACTATACTGTTGATGGTATCATCAGTGATTATCCCGACAGAATATAGGCCTTATTTAATGATCGTACTTATTATTTTATAGCCTTACCTTTGTAGCTGTAAATTTTAGAGCTAATGAATTCAGATTTTGACATTATCATTGTTGGTGGAGGCGCTGCAGGTTTTTTTACCGCTATTAATTGTGTCGAAAAAAATCCGAAATTAAAAGTAGCTATTTTAGAGCGGGGCCAGGAAGTGTTGACTAAAGTCAGGATTTCCGGTGGCGGAAGATGTAATGTAACACATGCTTGTTTTGTACCCAATGATCTTGTAAAGTTTTATCCCCGCGGCGAAAAAGAGCTGCGAGGACCTTTCCACCAGTTTAGTTCTGGCGATACCATAGAATGGTTTGAAAAACGGGGCGTAGCCCTTAAAATTGAAGAAGACGGACGTATGTTCCCCGTAACTGATTCTTCTCAGACTATAATTGATTGTTTTGTAAATTCTGCAAAAAAAATGGGGATACAAATCCTTACAGGCCAAAGTGTACAATCCTTATATAAAGCGGCACAATATTGGAAAGTAGAAACAACATCGACCACCTTTGCCTGTAAAAAACTGATTATGGCAACAGGAAGCAATCCTAAAATATGGGAAATGCTATCGCAAACAGGGCATACTATTATTGAAGCGGTCCCTTCCCTATTTACTTTTAATATCAAAGATCCAAGGATTAAAGATTTAATGGGATTATCCGCTTTTGCGAGTGTAAAAGTAAAAAATACCAAACTCGAAGCTTCAGGCCCTTTGCTAATTACACATTGGGGAATGAGCGGCCCCGGGATATTACGGTTATCTGCCTGGGGAGCTCGCATTTTAGCAGAAAAAAAATACCAATTTGTACTTCAGGTCAACTGGCTGAATGATGTTACCCATACGGAAGCTGACCAGCTACTGAAAACATTAAAATTAGAACATGCTAAAAAAGCGGTTGCTAAAAAATCCCCTTTCGAAATGCCGAACCGCTTATGGGAAAGTTTAGTCATTGCTTCCGGAATTGATGTGGAAACCAAATGGGCCGACCTTTCTAAAACCCAATTGGAAGACCTGGTACGGCAATTAACAAATGGGGAATTTCAGGTAAACGGAAAAAGTACGTTTAAAGAAGAATTTGTTACTGCAGGCGGTGTCGATCTAAAGGAAATTAACTTTAAAACCATGGAAAGTAAACTGCACAGTAACTTATATTTTGCCGGCGAAATCGTAAATATAGATGCTATTACAGGAGGATTTAATTTCCAAAATGCCTGGACTAGTGGTTATATCGCGGCTGTAGCTGCTGCAAACTAAAAAAAGCTATCATTACTGACAGATTTTTTAAACATTAAGTTGTTGGGATAGTACTTATGATACTTTGATGTGCGTTAGGGATTGAGCGTTTGTCTGAGCTCTTTTTGGTGTAGCGGTAGCGGAACCAAAAAAGCGAGTGCGAAAGCCCGGCCGCCAGGCAACGCCCTGATATACTTTAAATTTATCCGGAATTTGTAAAAAAGGAAGTAGCGCGATGCTATTACAATATTGCCATTATATTAAATCCAATACTAAAGAAGGAAATAATCCCAAAGCAATATTTAATACAATAGCCACAATAGCCACTGCATAATACGTAAAAGAAATTCCTGCCCTTTCTTCATTAGGTTCTTTGGTGTACATGGCTAAAATTAATTTAAAATAGTAACCTACACTTATAATGGAATTAATAACCGCAGCAATGACCAATGCCAGATAACCTGCTTTTATGGTGGCACTAAAAAGCACCAGTTTTGCAAAAAACCCTGAAAAGATAGGGATTCCGGCCATAGATAATAACGAAGCGGCCAAGATAGCTGCCAATAAAGGATTGGTTTTTCCTAACCCGTGAAAGTTGGTAATATCTTCGTTTTCCCTGTGTTTGCAAACGTATAAGACCACACTAAAAGCGGCAATCCCTGCCAGTGCATACGCAGAAGCATAATACAATAAAGTGCCAGCAGCGGTAGCTACATTTAATAACGTCATGAGCATAAACCCTGCATGTGAAATCCCGGAGAATGCCAGCATTCGTTTTACATTTACCTGCCGTAAAGCCATAATGTTACCAATGGTCATCGAAAGAAAACAAATAACGACTAAAACAGTTTGTGATGCTTCAGGTAAATTGGCACTCATTACATTACTTATTAGTTTAAAAAATGCCGCCATAGCCACCACTTTCGTCAATGTGCTCATTGTCGCAGTGGTCAGGGCAGGTGAACCTTCATAAACATCGGGTGCCCAGAAATGAAAAGGTGCCGCCGCAATTTTAAACAGCATTCCGATACTCAACAATATGATCCCAATATAAAACCATTCTTCCACACCGGCAGATAAGGAAGCTTCCTGGACAACACGCATATCAAATGAACCAATGGCCCCGTAAATGAGGCAAATACCGAAAAGAATAATCCCTGAAGCAAAAGAACCCATCAGGAAATACTTCATTCCGGCTTCGTTACTTTTTAAGCTCATACGGTTACTGGCTGCTAAAATATATAAGGAAATAGACAGTATTTCGATGCCTAAAAAGAACATGGCCAGATTGCCAAAGGAAACCATCGCCACAGCACCTGCCAGAAGGAAAATTTTTATGGCAATAAAATCAGAAAGTTTGGACGGAATATGTTCATAAAAATTATGGCTTAATGCGACTAAGAATAGGGTTAATACGATAAACAAACCCGAGAATGCAACAGAAAAATGATCGATAACAATCATATTATTATAATAACTCTGCGTAGTCCCAAATTCGGAAATATTTAATCCTAAAATCGCCAGCAATCCTATAATAGCTATAGGCACGATGGCTTTGGTAAGGTTTAAAATTTCAAATAAAAGGCATAAAATACCCAATCCTGTTATCGCTATTAATGTATTCATCTTTGTGTTTTTGATTTAAGATATTAAATTGAAATGCTACTATTGGTAAGTAATGGCAACCTTAACTTTTATCTTAATTCTATTTATTTTCTTTTTATTTATAAAATACTGCTATTGTTCTGCTTCTGCAATTTTAATAATGTCCGTAACGCTTACTACCGTTGTATTACCTTTAAAATAGGTTCTAAACTTGGCGTAATCAATTCTGTTACAGGTTTTGGATATAATCCAAAAAAGAACAACACCGCTATAATGATAACAAAGGTAAGGCCTTCACTAAAGGTAATATCTTTGAAAACGGTAGCATTAGCCTGAGTTTCTCCTAACATCACATACTGAAACATCTTTAGCATATAGTATGCCCCTAATATTATTGTAGCACCGCCTAAAACGGCAAACCAAATATTGACCTGGAATAAGCTATAGAGCACTGTAAATTCACCAACAAAATTAAAAGTTGACGGTAGCGCAACGGAAGCCAGTACCAAAATTAAAAACATCGAGGTAAATTTTGGGGCTTGTGACCGGATGCCTCCCATTTTTTCAATGGCCCTTGTTCCAATCCTTCTATAAATTATCTCCGCTGCAAAGAACAATCCCACCACTACAAAACCGTGTGCAATCATTTGTAAAACGGCTCCACGGAGTCCATCTAATGACAATGTATAGGCTCCTGCCGCAATTAACCCTACATGGGCCAATGAAGAATAAGCCAATAACTTCTTTATATCTTTTTGGCGTAGCGCCACGATAGAACCATAAATAACGCCTGCAATTCCCAGTCCTATTAAAATATCTTTATACTGCTGTGCCGCAAACGGTGCAATAGGCAACTGCCAACGGATCACACTGTACAATCCCATCTTTAGCATAATTCCGGAAAGTAACATCGTACCTATAGTTGGTGCTTTCTGGTATACTTTGGCCTGCCAGGTATGAAATGGAATGATCGGTATTTTAATAGCATAGGCCAGAAAGAAAGCGAAGAAAATCCACGTTTGTTCCGTTGCTGACAAGTTTAGTTGGTATAAATCTTCCAGTAGCAAACTTCCTGCCTGCTGGTACAAATAAATAAAAGCCACCAGCATGAATAAAGAACCTGCAAAAGTGTAGATAAAGAATTTTACCACCGCTCGTTTACGGTCTTCGGCATCGCCGTTACCCCATAATAAAGCAATAAAATAAATCGGGATCAATGCAAGCTCCCAGAAAATATAGTATAATAATCCGTCAGAAGCCAGGAATGTACCGGCCATAGCAAAACACATCAACAATACTAAAGCATAAAACGCTTTCGGATTTTTATGGTTTTCACCAAAGGAAGACAAAATAATGATTGGTGTTAATGCTGTGGTCAACAAAAGCATGACTAACGAAAGCCCGTCTGCCTTTAGTGCAAAAGAGATAACAGGTTGTGTGATCCATGGCACTGTGACATCTAGATTTGCTCCGGCATAAAATAAGGTCAATATATAAACAGAAAGCCCAAGTCCTGCTAAGCTAAATAACAAAGCTACTTTTGAAGCCAGTTTATCCCCGGCAAAATAAGTAAGAAATGAACCCGCTAAAAGTAAAATTAAAATATATGATACATCCATTATTATGAAATTATTGCGCTAAAAATAAATAGGAAACAATGATACAAAACCCTACAACGAAAATAAAAAGATAAAAACCTATACTTCCGT
>DASVUQ010000157.1:0-4191 GCA_036386975.1 Flavobacterium sp.
CCTTTTGATGAAATAACTTTATTAGAACTCATAGCACAACATACAGTACATAAAAAGGAAAAAAGCCACTCTTTAGAAAAATCATTTCTAAAAGAAAAGCTTTATGACCTTAATGCTATTAATAGCCTGAGCAGAGGAAACAATGAATTTGTAAATAAAATGATTCTTGTTTTTATAGATCAGACTACCGATGCTGTTACCAGGGCAGAACAAGCTTTAGCACTTAAAAATTTTGATGAAGTAAGTAAGTTAATCCATAAAATCAGGCCGAGCTCTGAAACCTTGGGAATTACTTCCATTACGGAAGAAATGAAAAAACTCGAAAGAATTAGTAAGGAAGGTAAAGACATAGAACAAATCACTTCTTCTTTTTTCACTGTTAAAAAAGTTTTGATGGAGACTATAGTACAACTTAAACACAATGAAGTAGAATTGTAATGGTATTATTTAATAAGAATCAAAATTATAATTACATATAATAGGAATTATTTTCCGTTTTTTGGAAAAGATGTAGCGTGTGATGTATTTTAAATGACTGATATTAAATATATTATATTTTTGGCTTTACTTTAGTAAATTACCTTATAAATAGATAGGACATGAAAAACTCTGAACAATTTAAAATATTTATTGTAGATGATGATTTGTTTTGCGCTAAAATATATGAAAATTATCTTATCAGCTTAAACTATACAGATATTACCCATTTTACAAACGGAAATGACTGCTTAAACCATCTGAACCTAAACCCGGATATTGTTTTTTTAGACTATAATATGGATGATATTACTGGTTTTGAAGTTTTAAAAGAAATAAAATGTTATAATCCTGATATATATGTAATTATGATATCAGGGCAACAAGCCGTTAAAACAGCTGTAGAGGTATTAAAGTGTGGTGCTTTTGATTATATTACTAAAGAAAGTAATGTATGTCATGACATTTCTATAATCATGGATAAAATTACGAATATAAAAGAGGAACTCAAGAAATCGAATCAACTACTTAAAAACCAACTTTGAGAAGATAGGATTTAGTTTTACGGCTCATCTTATTGCATATAAAACAGGTTTACTCGGGCTGGCATCATTTTCGAATGAAGCTATTTGCAGGTTTAGTAAATACATACCGTCAGGTACTTCATCGGGAACAAAAATAAATTCAGTAATTGTGGCTTCTAAACGGGCATCTGCATTTAGATCATAAACATTATTTACATTCCAGAACGCTTTATGTGCCAGCAATTTTCCTTCATCGTGTTCTTTATCAACACTCGGCAGATCAATCAGCAAATGTTGAATTCCCGTTTCCCGAATAAAGACGGCAGCTTCTTCTGAAAGATAAGGCGGATTGGTGTGGGAATATTTTTTGGATAATTTTTTTGTTGTATTAGGCAATGTACGAATGATAAGTGCTTCAGGATTTCTGTTTTTTAAAGCTCTTTCAATTTGCTGCTTCGTAATAACATGATCCTCCTGTACTATTTCGGGTGCTACAGTAATCAATTCGGCTAAAAAGAAAAATTGTTTCAGGCATTGGTTAATGCTGTAAAAGGCTTGGGTAATATGCCCTACACATTCCGTATGTGTGCCGTGCCCATGTGGATTAAAATAGATAGTATTAAAGTTAGTAGACGATGTGCCTCCTTCAGTAACTTTTCCTACCCAATCGTCAAAGCGTACGGGTTCTATAACGGGTTTATCAATATACCAGGCAATTGGGTTTTGGTCTGTATTAGAAAGGGGTATCGAAATATCAATAGGTTTAGATAAGTCGGCTTGTAGTGCTTGGCTTATTTGTGCTTTCATAGTTTTTTAACGCAAGTTTGCAAAGTCTGTTGGTTCGTGGTTAATAGTTTTAACGCAAAGTTCGCAAGGTGTTATTTAGTTTTCTTAATAGTTCTAACGCAAAGTACGCAATGTGATGTTAATTATGAATTATACTTCTAACGCAAAGTCCGCCAAGTCTTGTTGATTAGTGATTTCATAATTCTAACGCAAAGTCCGCAAGGCGTTATACAAAATACGCAAAAATTAAAGATTATTGGCAACTCGTCTGATACCATTCTTGATTAAAGTAACATTAAAATTGATAAGCAATCCTAATTTACAGTTAGATAATTTAAGATAAGTTAATAATTGAGCAAAATGAATATCATTTAATGCCTCAACTGATTTTAACTCCAAAATTAATTTATTTTCAATCATTAAATCTACTCTATAACCAATATCGAGTTTTATTGACTCATATACTAATGGTAATGGTTTTTGTTTCTCGATTAATAATCCTGTCTTCCTTAGTTCATAGTACAAGCATTCTTCATAAGCACTTTCTAAAAGTCCCGGACCCAAATTTTGATGTACCTTTAAAGCACAATCAAATACAATTTTAGACAATTCATTTTCCGTCATACTATATAATTTATTATTCCAAATTCAGCATAAAATTATACTATTATTATGTAGTGCCATTGCGAGCCTTGCGTACAACCATTGCGGACTTTGCGGTTAATTATTCCAGGTTCAGCATAAGCAAATCACTGGCAATACCATCTGTCAAAAACTTACCTTTTGGAGTTGGTTTTAAAATATAATTTTCAATACAAACCAATTTATCCTCCAAAAATTTTCTGCTTTGTTTTAACAGATAATCCAAATAAACACTTCCAAATTCATTTTCAATCCGTTCCAGTGAGACACCCCAAATCGTTCGTAAACCCGTCATAATATATTCATTATAACGATCAGTTATTGATAATTTTTCTGTTTCCGATGGAAATTGATTAGCGTCAATAGCTTTTAAGTACAATGCATTATTAGCTATATTCCAGCTTCTGGTTATCCCATTATAGCTGTGGGCGGAAGGGCCAACCCCTATATATTTTTTTCCCAGCCAATAGGCCGAATTATTTTTAGAAAAATAATTTTCTTTGCCAAAATTGGACAACTCATAATGAATAAAGCCATGTGCTTCGAGTGTATTGACCAGGATACTAAAATGTTCCTGTGCAACATCATCATTAGGTGTGGCAATCTTTCCAGTCTGGATAAGTTTCTTCAGAGCTGTTTTAGGTTCTACTGTCAGGGCATAACTCGAAATGTGCGGAATACCAAAACTCAAAGCGGTTGTAATATTGTGTTGCCATTTTTCATTGCTCATGCCGGGAATGCCGTAGATCAGGTCAATAGAAATGTTGTTGAAATGTTTGGTAGCTTCCGCTAAAGATACCCTGGCTTCTTCTACATTATGCGCCCGGTTCATCATTTTTAAATCATCCTCAAAGAAAGACTGGATACCGATACTCAAACGGTTTACCGGGCTATGGGATAATGCTATTATTTGATTTGGTGATAAATCATCCGGATTGGCTTCCAGTGTGATTTCAGGATTTTCTGCCACCTTATAATTTTGATAAATTGCATCAATCAAAAAACGTATATCAGTAATCTGTAATACAGAAGGTGTCCCGCCGCCAAAATAAATCGTTTCAATCGTTTCATTTTCAAACTCATTTTTACGCATCATTATTTCTTTGGCTATAGCCGAAACCATTGCGTTTTTATGTTTCATCGAAGTTGAAAAATGAAAGTCACAATAATGGCAGGCCTGTTTGCAAAAAGGAATATGAATATAAATGCCCCCACCTGGCCTTCCCAAAGGGGAGGAGACTAAGTTAGAGACATAACTTGAGGAAAACATTATGGGTGCTTTTTTTTGGGAACATTTATTGACAAACTATTTCCCCCTTTGGGGGTTAGGGGACTATTTTCTTTGACAAAAGCACCCCAGCCGGTATAGTTTTTCTCCCCTACTACTTTTCCGGAATTAAAAAAATGACAAACCGCTGCGGCCAATCCGTCTGTTGAGTCCAGGTTTTTAGGTAATTCTTTTAAACCTAGAAGCTGTTGCAGCATTTTTGCCACTTGCTCTTTACTTGCATTTCCATTTCCCGTAATGGCCATTTTTATTTTTTTGGGTTCGTATTCAGTGATCGGGATTTGGCGGGAAAGGCCGGCTGCCATAGCGACGCCCTGCGCCCTTCCCAGTTTTAACATCGATTGAACATTTTTGCCAAAAAATGGGGCTTCGATAGCAATCTCATCGGGATGATGGGTTTCTATCAGCTCGATAGTACGTTCAAAAATCACCTTTAATTTAGTGTAATGATCGTCATATTTGCTTAAAATCAAT
>DASVUQ010000158.1:0-6494 GCA_036386975.1 Flavobacterium sp.
AAAAGTATTATTGAAAATGCATTAAAGAAATCTTTTGCACCAGAGTTTTTAAACAGGATTGATGATGTTATTGTGTTCAATGCATTAGAGAAAAAAGATATTGATCTTATTATTGAAATAGAACTTAAAAAATTATATGCAAGGATTAAGGAACTTGGATACAACCTAAGCCTTTCTGATAAAGCCAAAGCATATATTGCCGAAAAAGGATTTGACAAGCAATTTGGTGCAAGGCCTTTAAAAAGAGCCATTCAGAAATATGTAGAAGACGCACTTGCGGAAGAAATCATTACTTCTAAAATAGGTTCGGGCGATGAAATTTTTATGGACCTTGATGAAGAGGCACAAGAATTAACTGTAAAAGTCCAGAAAGCAGAAGAGCCTACCAATTAAACTTGTATTTAAATTATTATAGATAAACCCGTTATATTATAAAAAACATAACGGGTTTAATGTTTATTATTGGTACTTCAAATTTATGCAAACAAATATTTACATTTGACGCAAAATTGAATTATTAAACATTACATATGGCATCAGAAGATAAAGTTATAGTAGGGAGCGAGGAATGGTGTTCTTTTCCTGCGTTAGGCATTCCAACAATCAAAGCACGTGTGGATTCTGGTGCAAAAACATCGGCATTGCATGCTATAAATATTGCACCATTCATTAAAAATGGTGAAAATTGGGTAAAGTTTGATATTAATCCTATACAGAATAATGTTAAAACAGTAATTCATTGCGAATCCAAATTAGTCGATAAGCGAATTGTTAAAAGCTCCAGTGGCTTTCGGGAACAACGTTATGTGATAGGGGCTGAACTGGAAATCGGCGGTTCCCACTGGTCAATAGAAATTACGCTGACCAATCGGGATTCTATGGGTTTTAGAATGCTTTTGGGCCGTGAGGCCATGAGTGGAAGGGTTCTTGTAGATCCACAACAAAAATATTTATTAGGACAGCCTTCCAGTGACACATTAAAGGAAATCTATAAAACAGCTGAACAGGCCAAAACAGGCTTACGCATTGGTGTATTGGCCAGTAATCCGGAATTATACAGTAATAAAAGGATTATGGAAGCCGGAGAAATGCGGGGCCATGAAATGCATTTTTTAAATATTAAAGAATGCTATATGAAACTCGATGCAACCAAACCTGAAATCCATTACCGTGGCGGAAAAGTACTCGATAACTTTGATGCTATAATTCCTCGTATCCGTCCCAGTATAACGTTTTATGGTTGTGCATTAACACGTCAGTTTGAAGCGATGAAAGTCTATTGTCTCAACTCTGCTTCGGCTATCACACAATCAAGAGATAAATTATTTTCATTACAATTATTACTCAATAACGGTGTTGAAATACCTACTACAGGTTTCGCCAATTCTCCTCTGGATACGGACAATTTAATAAAAATGGTGGGCGGACCACCTTTAATAGTAAAACTATTGGAAGGTACACAAGGTAAAGGCGTTGTCTTAGCAGAAACTAAAAAAGCAGCAGAGAGTGTGATCAATGCTTTTAAAAGCCTCAATGCTAACATCCTTGTACAGGAATTTATTAAAGAAGCCAACGGAAAAGATATCCGTTGCTTTGTTATTGATGGAAAAGTAGTGGCTGCAATCCAACGCGAAGCTTTGCCAGGAGAATTCAGGGCCAATATTCATCTTGGCGGGACTGCCTCGGTTATAAAAGTGACTTCAGAAGAAAAAAGAATTGCCATTAAAGCCGCAAAAGCCATGGATCTAAAGGTAGCCGGGGTGGATATTATCCGTTCGTCTAAAGGCCCTCTCCTACTGGAAGTGAATTCGTCTCCGGGATTAGAAGGAATCGAAGGTGCTACCAACAATGATATTGCAGGCGAAATGATACTGGCAATAGAAAAAAATTTTAAAACTAAAACAGAGAAAATGCATTTAGAAGTTTAGTTTTCAGTATCTTTTTTCATGTGTAAATAGGATATACAAATAAAAATTACAGTTCAAGTTAATAATAATTGTATACTATTTATGAAAACTTATAATACATGGGCGTTTCCCTAAAGGGCCAGGCTATACGTTACAATCTTTTTAGCCATAAAAATGGCTAAAAAGGATTTTCACTACTATCCTTAACGCAGATAACATTGTTCCTGCCTTTATACACTACTATCACTTTATTATTAGCAAACCAGGCATCTGATTCTATTCATAGGAAAGGTCACAATTAAATTTAAGATTTATAAAATCATAAACCCGGATTTGCCCTTGTTCATAAAAAGTGTTTTCTGCAAGCTCCTGAACATCACTGGTAGATAAATAAGCAATTCTACTGCCGTTATTTATGTTTATGATTTGCCCTACCGTTGTCAGATAGGATACTTCAGAATTAATACGTACCGTTGATGGATGATTTTGTATAATATTTCCGGCAAAATCATAAAAAATTATCTTTTTTTCTTTTAAATTCAATCTAATAAAAGAGCCGGTTTTTACATTTACTAGTGTTAAAGAATATTTATCCTCTAATATATGTATGTCATCTATTATTTTATGCATAATTTATTCTGGTCTTTAATAATTATATTTCAATCATTTATCTGTATAAGAATCTATTTTCTGTTACTTTTGTCAAATTAGCATCTCTTTGCCTTCCAATCTGCCTTATCAAATGCATAAAAATAATCATCTGCATTTGCTGCGCCCACAGCATCAAAATTTTCAATTTCTGCTTTGTGACCCGGTTCACGAGCGAGACGCTTGTGCCAGCTAGGGTTTACAATAATATGATTTTTTAGATAATAACTCTTCCATAATTCTTCTGTTTTTATATTATTTTAATGTACTTTATTTGGAGTAAGGTTTCCTATGCTCATATATGGCATTTCATTGTTGCATAATGTAATAACAGCACCCAATAGTTTACACTTTTACATTGTAGGAATTCGCCATTTTATGTTTTAGTTGCTGTAATGCGGCTGAATAAACATAATAAGTTTCAGTATTTTTAAACAATTACTGATCTAATACACTAAAAATATCAAAGTTTAAATCTATCATTTGAAGGTCTGTGCTAAAATTATAAACTTTCCCGTTTTCTAATACAATTTCTACTATACACCTATCTGATTTAACTTTATTTATAAAATATCTAATTCGATCTTTGGCTAATTTAAATTTATCTCCTAAATATAGATTGCAGTTTTGTTTTATTACATTATAGCTGCAATAATTAATTAAATTATTACCGGTATCAAAATAAATCGCACGTATAAGCGGTTCTTTTATTACAGGTATGTTGAGAATTGATGAAGAAAAAATCTCGTATATATAAGAATACATAATGCGTTTCTCATTTATAGCCACTCCACACCCCTTAACAGTACCAATCGATTTTTTATTTTTAATCACTAATTTTCCTTTTTTCATACGGAAGTATTCCTTATTCGGGAACAAGGTTTCCTTTTTCTTTCTATTAAAAACAGTTTCTGTTTTCCATAAAATTTCCCCGATAGGTAACAAACCACTTACATCGTCATAATAAGATTGATAATAATACTTTTTACTTTTGGCCAAACCATCGTTGCTATAGAATTTTTCAGTCATTATTTTTCCTTTAAATTCGGATCGTTCATATTTTATTATTCCGCTGTCATATACTTTAGTCCAGACTGAATCGGATACCACAATAATACTGTCTTTTTTGCCCCTGCTTTCTTTATAATATCTTTTTAGGTTATTTTCAGAATAAATAGAATCAATACTGGTAAAATTATTGTCTCTGCGTATTGTTACAACAGCACCATTTAAATACTTTCTTATAAGAAGGCCTTCGGTTTTTTCCTCGTTAAAGCTCAGTAGAGAATCTTGTTTATTATTGAAAAAAAATCTCTCGTTTTCTGAAACTTTACCATCTTTTAAATTAACCATCTTTAATTTATTACTAATGCTTTTAGAGCCTTGATAAATAGTCGTTTCTGTACTTTCTATTCGAATATTTCTATCACTACATCTAATTTGACTAATGCTTTCTAATGCATTGTTTTCAAAGTATTTTAGTTTATAAGTATTACCGGAGGATTTGATTGTGATAGGATATCCACGATCATTAAAATAATAGGTGGTGGTATCTTTTCCTAAAATTACTAAACCATTTTCATTAGTAAGTAGTTCAATTTTGTTTACAACTAACCGGTTCTTTTTTAAGGTAATTGTTTTAACATGCTGTTTCTTTATTGAAATAAAATTTCCTGAAACAATGCCCTTAACGTCAGAAATCTGAGCGTTTACTTTGGCAAAACCAAACAAGAGTATAAAAAGAAATATTTTTTTCATAGTATTATTATTAATTTTAACTAAAAACAATTTGATGCTTTTTATAAATATTTCTCTTATTTTGATGCTATTAGTACACCCTCGTACACTTAATTTAAATTAATTCATAGGGGATACCTTATTTATGTGATTATATAATCTAAAGATGTCAGTTTCTTTTTTCCATTTATCTTGTTCTTTATAATATATTCTATAGATAGTTTGACTCTCTGTTTTAAAAATTATTAATGCATTTTTCTGATTATTAAAAAAAACAGGGATCGAAAAACTGAAGCATTGATAGTCTTCATCTCTATGATTATCTTTATATGCTTTAAATTGTTTCTCTCTTTATCTGATCTTTTTCTTTAGGCCCCATCTTTTTTTAGCGGTTACCAAAAATGTATAGTGTTTTAATGCCCTGTTGTTGTTTTTAACCATACTGTCTACAAAGATATAATTAACAGGATTGAGATCTATCGGGGCTATTCTAAGGCTGTCATTATTACAAACCCTGGCTTTTTCTATGATATTTAATTTCCAGTCGTACTTTACATTGACAGCATTTAAAATTTTCTTTTTTAAATCATTAAAATTAACAATAGGTACGTCTAAATTAGCCTCTTCAGCAACTTCAACAGTAAAATCATCAATAGGATATGCTTCTTTTTTAAGATAATAGTATTCATAATCGGAAGATATAAAATCCGTATAAATTTGACTTAGGAAACCTTCATAACCTGTATTTTGTTCACTATGATCTATTTGTGAAAACAGGATCATAGTGTTTAAAAAAAATAGTATAGAATATATAATTTTCATTATAAGGTATTAAACAGGTTTTGACACTCTTGTTGAAATTGACTAACTAAACTTTTATTTTTTAGCAACTCGTCAAATAGTGTATTTTCATTTTCTGATCTTGTTTTATGATAGTTCCGCATCCCATCCCATTGATTTTTTACAAAAGTAGTTGGCGAAGGGCCTTCTATTACTTTGTTTTTGTTATCAACTGTTATTGGGTAATAATCCATAATATTCTCAAGGGTTTTTCCTTTTTATTAAATATTTGTGTTTACTGATACCATGATAATTATAATACCAAATACCTGCGATCTAAAATTCCTTTTTAAAATTACGATTAATTATTTTATAATTTCCACATTGTTCATCCCATAAACTCTAATGATGCCAGTAAAGTAAGAAATGTTCGCTTTTAAAAATTTATCTACAGCATCATGTATTTTAGAATTAGAAAATGGATTGTAATGTAGAACCGTTATCTTATCTCTATCTAATATAAATACTTTTCCTGTTTTTAGATAATCATGATATGTATTATAATCTTCAGTTTCTATAATTGTCTTTTTTATGTTTTCAAATATTATTTTAGATTGGTTATTCGAATAATAAATGTCGTAAACTAAAATGCTCCCAGCGTTTCTATAATAAACTCCTCTTTTAATGTCTTCTAAAACAAATAAACCATCAATAGCACTATAATAATAATCGTTAAAGTCATTACAACTATTTAAAGATACTCCTTTAATGTTATTCTTTAAAATTTTACTTTTTATCTTGAAGTTTAATGAATCTACCGACGCTAATGGAATATTTGGAATATGAAAAACTTGAGCCGTTGAAGACGCTTTGTCGTTTTGTTGCGTTGTGTACTGAGAATTATTAATAGCTTTATCCTTTTTATTTTGTCCATCACAGGAAAACACAATTAGTAACAATATATATATATAAATGTAATTTCTCATTATTATTTATAATCTTTTAAATTAGCTCCCAAAATAATTTTAGCTTGCTTGTCTATTAAACTAAATTCTTTATGAATTCCACTATAATCATAATACTTAATTCCAGAAATATCCCCATTAGTGTCATATTTGTATGATTTAAAAATGATAGAATGCCCCCCACTAAAATCTTGATGTTGATTTGCTCCGATACTACTTTTGATTGCGCTTTTTAAAGTTTGCCAATTACGATTATTGTAATTTCCCCAATATTGTAGCATAGCACCTTCCTCTAATTTTCCTCCCCAAACTTCCTCATGAATCAATAGTTCTGCGTATCCATTTTTAGCTAATGTTCCTCCAACGCCATATCCAAAATATAGATCAGGGATGTTTTTTGACACTGTACCAGAATACACATAATCATCTCCTTTTGTAGTAACCGTTATAGCATCAG
>DASVUQ010000159.1:0-6914 GCA_036386975.1 Flavobacterium sp.
ATAATAAGGTGAATTATCAGCTGAAATACTTCGCGTCAATGTGGGGCAGTCTCTACCAATAGCACTTTCAAAACCAATATGTGAGGGCAGTATTCCCGCGTCTACCCATACGTTATATTTTTTGGAAACTTTAACTCCAATGTCGCTTCATATACATTTCTAAGTAAACCCTGTTCTCCCGCTAAGTTATATTCAGGATATGTTCCTGCCATGATAGCTAAATTCCCTCGTATAATATCTTTTTCATAATATACTTTTGCCAACCCTAAATTCAAATTCACTTCATTATGCCTGTTGTGACTATAAACGAATTCTGGTCTCAAATGATTATTAGGATTACCAAAATCATAACTATAATAAGTTTCTACATATCCTGAAAATGTAAAAGGGCTTACCCCTACTTCCTGAGCACGAACTGTTGTAAAGCCAAATACCAATAAAGTGGTCATGAAGATATTTTTCATTATTATTTTTTAAATTTTAGTATTTTAATAACCAAAGGAGTTGCTGCAAAGAAAGTAATAACTAAGATATCTCTTTGAGTTGGATGAAAATATTTCTTTTATTTTATAAATATGGTATTTAATTAGATTTACTTTCAGTATCTGTTTTTATATAGTAACATATTCTCTTTCCTTATAAGAAGTAGGAAATGATTCTTCTGCAATGATGCTTGCGCAGCACGTCATTGCAGATTGCTTTATTAAGGTTTATAAATAACTACAGTTATTTCCTTCTGGTGTCAATTATATATATAATCTTCCAGGTATCTTTATCTTTAAACAAAGTAAAAGCATTAACTCCTTTATGGCTAAATTTTCCATTAACATAAAATTCATACGGAGTCCAGGCATGTGCCATTGCACCATCTACCTGTATAGTATAGCTTAATAATTTTTCCTGAAAAGTCATTTTATTAGGGATACTAACAATAGATTTGATGAATGCTGAAGCTTTTTGAGAAGTAAGCGTATTACCTTTAGCAGTTTCAGAAATAGATTGTAGCATCATTTTTTCATCACATACGGATTTGATTTTGCTACTGTCTTTAGCATGAAAACCTTCAAAAAAAGTTTCAATTGTTTTTTGGACTTCCTGATTCTGAGCTTGCATACCAAACGTAAAAAGCAAACTCATAATATAAATTATTTTTTTCATTATTATTGTTTTTAGTAGCTGTTAAAGTTAAAAGCAAATTTACAGTATTTGCATGATTATAACCAATAAGTACAACTATTTCATTTTTTGTTACAAAGCAATTTTATTTTTATTTCGATCTAAATAAGCAAATAGTATTTTATACTTTTACAGTTCATACATACCGAATTAAAACCATTCACTAATGTCAGTAGCAAAAAAAGATTACAAACGCATTACTACTAAATCGTTGATAGAAATGAAAGCCAATGGCGAAAAAATTTCTATGCTGACCGCTTACGATTTTACCATGGCAAAAATTGTTGATACGGCAGGTGTCGATGTCATACTTGTTGGTGATTCTGCAAGTAACGTAATGGCAGGACATGAAACTACACTGCCTATTACTTTGGACCAGATGATTTATCATGCATCGGGTGTTGTAAGAGCTATTGAAAGAGCATTAGTTGTTGTCGATTTACCTTTTGGAAGTTATCAGTCTGATCCTAAAGAAGCGCTTCGTTCTTCTATCCGGATTATGAAAGAAAGCGGTGGCCATGCCGTAAAACTGGAAGGTGGAAGTGAAATTAAAGATTCTATTAAAAAAATATTAAATGCCGGTATTCCCGTAATGGGGCATCTAGGGCTCACACCACAATCTATCTACAAATTTGGTACCTATACGGTCCGTGCAAAAGAAGACGCTGAGGCAGAAAAATTACTTGAAGATGCAAAAATGCTCGAAAAAATTGGCTGCTTTGCGTTAGTTTTAGAAAAAATACCAGCCCATCTGGCAGAAAAAGTAGCGCAGAGCATTGCTATTCCCGTTATCGGAATAGGTGCAGGCGGCGGTGTTGACGGACAGGTGTTGGTTATCCATGATATGCTTGGAATGAACAATGAATTTAGTCCCAGGTTCCTGCGCAGGTACCTGAACTTATATGAACAAATGACTACAGCTATCGGACAATATGTGACCGATATAAAATCGAGTGATTTTCCTAATAGCAATGAACAATATTAGTTAGATTTTTAGACTTCTTGGATTTTAGATTTTTAAAAGGTTTAATTCTTAATTCTTAATTCTTAATAAATACCAAAATAAATTTTATATGCATCAATTTAAGGAACTTACCATGTGGAAGAAAAGTAGCCTTTTTTGTTCTTCGATTTATTCAGTGACATCTTCCTTTCCTTCTGATGAAAAATTTGGATTAACCAATCAATTGCGAAGAGCTTCTGTTTCTATTCCGTCTAACATTGCCGAAGGTTCATCGCGGAATTCCAATAAAGAATTTGGAAGATTTCTTGAAATAGCTATTGGTTCAGCTTATGAGATTGAGACACAAATACTAATTGCATTTGACTTAGGGTTTCTACCTAATGAAAAACTAAAGGGATTATTGCTTCAATTGGAAGAAATTATCAAAATGACATCAAAATTTAAATCGTCTCTCAAAATCTAAGCAGTCTAAAAATCTAACTTTCTAAGCAGTCCAAATGAAAATCGTCTCTACTAAAAATAATCTCCAGGTCCTGCATGAAGACAACCATATCATTGTGGTAAATAAACGTGTGGGTGATATTGTTCAGGGAGATAAAACAGGAGATAAACCGTTATCTGAAGTAGTCAAAGAATATATTAAAGACAAATACAACAAACCGGGAGAAGTATTCCTTGGTGTAGTACACCGGCTTGACAGGCCAACAACCGGCATTGTCGTTTTTGCCAGGACGTCCAAAGCATTAACAAGATTAAATGAGCTGTTCAGCAACAGGGAAACTGCAAAAACATATTGGGCTATTGTGAAAAATAAACCCGCCGAACCTGAGGCAGAATTAATACATTACCTGGTAAGAAACGAAAAAAACAATACCTCAAAAGCATATATAAAAGAAGTCCCCAATAGTAAACCGGCCTGCCTGAAATACAAAATTATAAAAGAACTTGCTAATTATTTCGTGCTGGAAATCAAGCTCCATACTGGTCGTCATCACCAGATAAGGGCACAACTATCAAGTATAGGTTCTCCCATAAAAGGAGACCTCAAGTATGGTTTTGACCGGAGTAATCCTAATGGCGGCATTCATCTTCATGCCAGGGCACTCCGATTTGATCATCCCGTGACTAAAAATGAAGTTCACATTGTTGCCCACGTGCCTGATGAGGCTTTATGGAATATTGTAGAATCTAAAACAGCTGTTATTAGTAATCAACCAAAATCAAACCCTTCTTATTTATGAAAAAAATTTTAAGTTTCTTGATTATTATTTTTTCTGTTACCGTTTTTGCACAAGAACATTTTTCAGCAATAACAACTTCACAAAGGGTCGGTCTTACTAATGCCAGTATTAACCCTTCAGAACTTACCAATCTCAACAGCCGTTTTGAAGTGCATATCTTATCTTTTAGTACTACTATTTCAAATAATAAAATAAGTTTTGGCGATATCATTGGTGAAAAAGATCTGGAAAAACTAATTTTTTCAGGAAATGAAGCAGTAAATTTTAGTGTTGATGCTGAAATTATGGGGCCCGGCTTTGGTATGAAATTCATGGATTGGGGTTTTGCTTTTACTACTAAATCCACTTTGAAAGCTACTATTATAGATATTGATCCTACTCTGGGAGAGGCAGTATCGAATTCAAGTTCCAATGTTTTAATAATAAATTCAGCTGTAAATAACCGATATAATCAAAGGGCTAATGCTACAGCCTGGGGTGAAATCGGATTGTCCGCCGCACGAAAGATCTTCGAAGACGATAAACATCAAATTAATGGCGGTATTACTTTTAAATTATTATTTCCAGGCTCCTATGCCAATATCGGATTAAACCAGATTAATGGAACTATAAGAAATACAGGTGCAAATTTGTATTTAAATAATGTTTCAAATGCAAATTTGAATTTTACATATTCCGGAAGCCTTGCAGATAACTTTAACAATAGCAGTACTTTTAGTAAATCTGTTTTTGGTAATCTAAGAGGGCTCGGTACTGATATCGGTTTTAATTATAAATTAAAAGGTGTTATACAAGAATATAAAGTAAAAGTGGGTGCCTCTATAAGAAATATAGGGAGTATGAGTTTTAAGGGAGAGGATAACGTTTCCAAAAATTATTCATTAAACATTAATGACTCTTCTCCTGTTAACGCAGGGCTCAATTTAGATCAGTTTAAAGATGTAGAAAGTATAAAGGATGTGGAAAAAATTCTGTTGAATAGTAATGGTCGCAACGGCGTACAATTTACAGCAACCACTGATACAAAAGATTTGAAAGTAAAGTTGCCGACGGTTTTTAATTTTTATGCTGATGTAAATGTCATACCCAAATTTAGTATTACCGCTTTCCTGCAACAAAGGCTCAATGATAATAACGACAACGACCAGATTACTGCCCTAAACTCTCTTTCACTGACACCTCGGTTTACTATTAGTTTGTTTGAAGTATTCTCTCCTCTTTCGTTTAATGAAAATGCAGGCACATTAAGTGGCTTAGGGTTCAGGCTGGGCGGATTTTTTATGGGTTCAAATTCTGCATTTTCCGCTATTGCCGGAGGCAAACAAGGCGATTTTTACATGGGGTACAGATATGGGTTTTTATAATGCGGAACTAAATTAAAAAGTTACTTAACTGGTTATAATTAAAATAAAAAATGAACAACATTGTTAATAAGTTAAATGAAATTAAAAAATATGGCTACCATTTAGATCTTGGGATCGTTATTAGCCAGGCATTTGAAAATTATAAAAAAATAGCCCTTACAACAGGTGCATTACTCTTAGTCCTCATAGTCATTTTTACAGTATTAGTGGGAGGAGTGGCAGGAATTGCTTTTGGAATCGGCAGTTTTACGGAATTTATTACAGATTATAATATATTACAATTTTCGACCAGTATAGTAATCATACGTTTTCTGGTTGGTGTTATAGGTGCAGGTTTAATAGCACCAATAACAGCAGGTATTTTTAAAATGGCACATCATGCTGAGACCAATACAGAATTTGGGTTTTCAACAGCTTTTGATTATTATAAAACAGCTTATTTTAAAGATTTATTTTTGTCCGCAGCTATTGTCGCTTTTTGCTCTAATGGGATTAACTTATTAATTACTACAATAATGTTATATGATACTGATACATCTTTAAGGTTGTTGTTAACGGGTATCAATAGGTTAATTGCTATCCTTATCGGACTATATTCAATACTTATAGTACCTTCTATAATTTTTGGCAATCTTAATGCTGTTGAAGCCATAAAAGCAAGTTTCCTTTTAGTGAGGAAAAGGTTCTGGACTATTCTTCTATTACTCATTGTTGCCGTTATTCTTGCAATGACAGGAATTATAGGTTTTTGCCTGGGGATATTCTTTACCTTGCCTTTCATTTATTCTATGGAATATATTATCTACAGGAATGCAGTTAATATAGATAGTGAGAATGCATTGGATGAAATCGGATCGGATTGGAATTCATAATAATAAATCTTATTTTTACCTGATAACAGCTCAATCTTTAGATTTATGAAATGGCAAGGCAGAAGAGAAAGTGGTAATCTGGAAGACCGGAGAGGGATGTCCGGTGGAGGAAAAGCAATTGTAGGAGGAGGAGTAATAGGGATTATTATTTTTTTAGTCAATATTTTTGGCGGAGAGAATGCACAAATGATTGCACCCGTTCTGGAACAACTCAATAACCGGCAACCACAGTCAGAATCCAGGGAACTGACTAGTAAGGAAGTAGAAGAAGGTAAATTTATAGATGCGCTTATAGTCGATAATCAGGATGTATGGTCAAAAATTTTAGCAGAAAACAACCTTCCTTTCGAATCCCCTAACCTGGTGTTATTCAGTGATAGTGTAACTACTGAATGTGGCGGTGCCAGTGCGGCTTCAGGGCCTTTTTATTGTCCCGTTGACCGGAAGATATATATGGACATGTCATTTTTTGAGGAACTAAAATCTAAATTTGGTGCGCAGGGAGGTGATTTTGCCGTAGCCTATGTAGTAGCTCACGAATTTGGGCATCATATACAAACACTTCTGGGGACATCCCAAAAAGTACGGGAACAACAAAGCAATTTGAGCGAAAAGGAAAGTAACAAACTCTCCGTTGCATTAGAACTACAAGCTGACTTTTATGCCGGGCTATGGACACATTACAACCAACAAATGAACAACATCCTTGAGCCGGGAGATATAGAAGAAGCATTAAGTGCCGCAAATGCTGTGGGTGATGATGCCATTCAGAAAAAGATGCAGGGACAGGTTGTACCCGATTCTTTTACCCATGGTACATCAGAACAAAGGATATACTGGTTTAATAAAGGTTTTAAAAGTGGTGACTTTAAGCAAGGTGATACTTTTAGCGTATTAAAATAGTATTTAATTATCCTAGCCAGCCATCCCGGTCTAAGCTTCTGTATTGAATAGCTTCTGCAATATGAGAAGCAGTTATTGTTGGTACACCTTCAAGATCTGCAATAGTCCTGGACACTTTTAAAATTCGGTCATATGCCCTTGCCGAAAGGTTTAGTCTTTCCATAGCAGTTTTTAATAACTGTAATGAGGTTTCATCCAGTTTACAATATTCACGGATTAATTTCGTACTCATCTGGGCGTTGTAATGCACATGATCAAGTGCTTCAAACCGTACGGTCTGGATTTCCCTGGCTTTGGTTACCCGTTCCCGGATAGCCACGCTGCTTTCCGCTTTCCTGTCATCGGATAGCTTTTCAAAAGGCACCGGTGTCACTTCAATATGAATGTCTATTCT
>DASVUQ010000160.1:0-3321 GCA_036386975.1 Flavobacterium sp.
GCATTTACTTCTTTATTTTCTACCAATTTATACTCCCATTGGTACCCGTTTAAATATTGGGTTTGCCCTAGTGACTTTAGGTATTTTTCGGCTGCTGTCTTAATTTTAATACCAATATTTTCTACTCTTCTGGCATCTGTAGTTCCTGAAACTACTTTATTTTCTTTTAAGAATTGGCCATACTGTTGAAACGCAGAAGGAAATAATTCGCTATTGGAAACAAAATTTAATGTCTTTTTTCCTGTTAGCGGATTAGTAGAACATGAATAATTCAGGCAGGCTAAAAACAAGGCTAGTATTATTGATGTTTTCTTCATAATATTTTGTTTAATTTTTAAACAAAAATACAATAAATGATTTCTTAAAGTATATCAATATTTACACATCTTGTATTAAAATATGAACTATTCTCCCGAAATATGTAATTCTCCAAATTCTTTATCTAACACTAAAGTAGTATTGTTTTGGAAATTAATACTTTCTAATGACACTTCTTCATTATCAAATTCGATTTTAGTTACTTTAAATGGTAAACCAAATAAATTGACTCTGAATTTTTTGTAAGAGGTATCAAACTTTCCTTCTTTATGATGCTGGATAATTAATTCTTTCTCCTTTCCGTGAAGACTAAATTTTGATAAACTATACCTTCCTTTATTATAATCATAACCATCCTGAGCATCTTCGTATACTTCTGATTTTTCTTTGCCGAGTTTATAATAAACATCCAGCGTAATTTCTTCAAATTCTAATTCACCAACATATTGCTGGACCGGATATTTAGGAATGATAGCCCCTTCTTTAATAAAAATCGGGATCTGATCATAATCGGTGGTAACCCAAAGTTCTTTTTTGCCGCTAATGACCTCATTAGTCCAGTAATTATACCAGTTTCCTGCAGGCAGGTACATCCTTCTTCCCTGTGCATTAGGCTCAAGAATGGGGCAAACCAATATTTGATTCCCAAAAATAAATTCATCGGTTCTGTAATGTGTTTGTATATCTTCCTGATCAAAATATACCAAAGGCTTTAACATAGGGACACCATCATTAATATATTCCCAAAACATAGTGTATAAATAAGGAAGCAACTGATAGCGAAGTTCCACGAATTTTTTGGTAATGGCAATTACTTCATCATCAAACGACCATGGTTCCTGATCGCCGTGGTCCCCTGAAGAATGGGTTCTGCAAAACGGATGAAATACACCCAGTTGGATCCATCGGGCATATAATTCGCCGGAAGGCTGCTCTGCAAACCCACCTATATCGGATCCTGTAAATCCCATTCCTGAGATCGACATACGCTGCATTTGTATATTGGCTATCCATAAATGTTCCCAGCTTGCCACGTTATCTCCTGTCCATGACGAAGTATAGCGTTGTGCACCAGAATAGGCTGACCTCGTGATAATAAAAGGACGTTTGGGATATGCAAACCGTTTTACCCCTTCATAAGTGGCACGTGCCATTTGTGTTCCATAAATATTGTGTGCTTTCCTGTGACTACAAGGATTTCCGTCATAATCATGGCGAACGTCCATAGGGAATGTTTTACCCGGAACTTCCATAACTGCAGGTTCATTCATATCGTTCCACACGCCTTTTACACCAATTTCCGAAATGAGTTCTTTAAATAATCCCGCCCACCATTCGCGTACAGCCGGATTGGTATAATCGGGAAAATTACATTCACCCGGCCACACTTTACCTTTCATGTAAGGCCCATCTGCCCTTTTGCAAAAATAATCGTTGGCGAGCGCTTCATTATATACGTCGTATTCTTTATCTATTTTTATTCCCGGATCAATAATGACAACGGTTTTGAATCCGTCTTCTGCCAGTTCTGCTACCATTTTTTTAGGATCGGGAAAATACTCTTTATTCCACGTAAAGCATCGGAAGCCATCCATATAATCAATATCCAAATAGATAGCATCACAAGGGATTTGTAACTCACGGAATTTTTTAGTGACTTCTTTAACTTTACTTTCAGGGAAGTAACTCCATTTGCACTGATGGTACCCTAATGCCCAAAGTGGTGGCAATTCGGGTTTTCCGGTTAAATGGGTATACGTTGTTACTACATCCTGCATTTTAGGGCCATAGATAAAATAATAATTCATCTCTCCGCCTTCGGCCCAAAAACTGGTTACATTGCGGCGTTCTGCACAAAAGTCAAAAAAGGTTTTGAAAGAGTTATCAAAGAATAATCCATAAGCCTGCTTATTTTGTAATCCGATATAAAAAGGAACTACTTTATATAAAGGTTCCTGATCTTTATGAAAAGCATATTGATCAGTTGCCCAATTTTCTACTCTTTTACCTTTTAAATTAGCATGTGAGGCTTTGTCACCCATACCGTAAAAACATTCCCCATCTTTGGATGTCTTGCTCATTTTGACAATATTGCCCCCAAAATGATAACTTTCTTCCCAATGAAATCCTTTCTCATCCTCCAGTATACAGTTGTCCTGCAGGTCAAAGATCGAAATGCGCATATCTATTTTTTCAACCTTGCAGTATACTTTGCTGGTTTTTATCACATAGTAATTGTCTTCTTCTTTTACTTCCAGGAAATTATAACCATGGGATTGATTTTTATCAATAGCATATGAAAAATCAGTACTGAAATACCCTTTTGCTGTATACCGAAAGCGGATTAAGCTATCCCTGAGCACTGTAACTTTAAGGATAACGTTATTTTCGGTATGGAAATAAACGGAGTCTGCTTCTTGCTTAAAAGACGTAACAGATAAGGGGTACAAGTCCCCTTTGTATTCTAATTCTGTATTTGTAATCATAATTTTTTAATGTCTGGGGCCAAATGTACAAAGTTGAGAACGATTAAACTAACATGTAGCGTAGGGTAGTTTATAACTCAAACGTTTTCGTTCGTGATGCTGTTAAAAAGAATTTGGATTATACTATTTTAAAAACAGAAATACTTAATGGAGGTAGTACTAACGCTACAGAAAACTCCCTTCCGTTCCATGGAGTATTTTCAATAGTAATTATACCATCATTATGTATACCACTTCCTCCGTAAGCTATTGCATCCGTATTTAGAATTTCATGTAACTTTCCTTGTATCGGTAACGCTATTCTATAATCGTGCCGTACAACCGGTGTAAAGTTACATACGACAATAAGGTCTTCTTCCTGGTTATTGCCTTTTCTGAAATAGGAAATTACCGCGTTTTGATGATCTGAATAATCAATCCATTCAAAACCTTCGGGACTAAACTGTTTTTCGTATAATGCAGGTTGTGATTTATACAAGTTATTCAGGTCTGTGATCACTTTACGGATGCCCTGATG
>DASVUQ010000161.1:0-13555 GCA_036386975.1 Flavobacterium sp.
CAGGAGATGGAAATCAGATATAAAAAGTTCGGATCTGGGGCTTGATTTTATCAAAGAGCTTCACCCGGTTTCTTATGTACGAAAAAATGATGAGAGCAAGAAACTGGAGTATGGTTTTATAGCCCAGGAATTAGAGCAAACGCTTGACAAATTTGGGGCAACTCATACCGGTATCGTTTCCAAAGCCAAAGATGGTATGCTGAGCGTAAGGTATAATGATTTACTGGCCCCTATGGTAAAAGCCATTCAGGAACAACAAGTCATTATTGAACAACTGACCAGGCAAATGGAAGAATTAGAAAAAAGTGAAAAATAAATCTTTAAACCATCAGTAATGATGGTTTTTTTATGCCCTGATCACAAAATGTTCTTTTTCCTGTTCCCTTCTAAAAAAAACAATACCCCAATAAAAAGTATCAATAGTGACCGTTACTTTAGGATGTTGTTTGATATTTTCCCAGGCAGTATTCATTCCGGTTGACCAGTGGATATCATCAAAAATCCATACGGTTTCATTAGTAGTGGTAGGCAGTAAAAGTTCAAAATAGTTTAGTGTAGCTTCTTTAGAATGGTTTCCGTCAAAATATATAAGCTGATAATGTGTGGATGGAGACAAATTTTTCAGGTAGTTTTCAAATTCAGTTACTATAAGATTGACATTGCAATTGTATTTTAGCAGTTGCTTTTCGGCAATGCCAGCGGTTTCAGGGCAGCCTTCTAAACTTGTGATAGTTGCTTTTTGATTGCCCAATGCCAGGGCAGAAGTGGCTAATCCCAGCGAAGTACCTATTTCTAAAATAGTTTCAGGCTGAAAATAATGTGTAATCTTAAACAGTAGTTGTACTCTTTTAGAAGAAATCCCGGCATTTTTAGCAATTTTATTAATAGCACGAATATCAGATTTAAATACTTTAGAACCGGCACCAAAGTCCGTTACGCTAATACTATTGGTATTATCTAAAAGTACTTTTCTATATTTCTTTAAAGTAGCATATTCAGGTTTGTAAGTCCTATCATAAAAACATTTGGTAACAAGGCGAAATACAAATGGAGAGTGTACCCCATGAGCATTTTTTGAATTCCATAAAAATTTTAAATAAGATTTGATTATATGTTGCATGCCAATTCTGAAATCAGGCAAAGATACAAACAGAAAGACAAAAGTCAATCACAGGCTAATTGGTATAGCTGAATTAAAATAAAATGTTATAACTAATGCATGTCTTTAAAATCCGGAAGTTAATCACTATTATTAAAGAATATTTTATACTAACTCATTCATTGTATGTTTTTTAATTCCTCGTAAAGGCGGTAAGACGCAAAGCTATAGCTGAATTTATTAGGTGCCTGCCTATTTTTTAAGGTTATACCGGCACACCACTGTTCCCGTGTTCTTAAATACAAAATTTTTTTTTGATAGCCGCGATTGTAGCGGCATCCTGCGCTTTTTTTGCGCAGATAGAGCGGAAAGCGGGACAAAAGTAATGGCAATAGTAAGTCGTATGCTCCTGACAATTCATTGGATTTAAAAAAATTGTAAATTTTTCGAGATTCTTACCCAATTTAAAATAATAAATCCGATAAACATTAAAATTTATCGGATTTATTATTGCTATCCTATCTTGTTAAAATACCCTGGATAAGTTAAATCCAAAATATACCCGCCCATCTGTCCAATCGCCTACAGTATTACCTAAAAAAGCTGCTTCATGGATGCCCTGTGAACTAGTGAAATGCATTTGAAAAACGTGTCCACCAGTTTCTATATCAACACCTACAGACAAAGGATTTTTATATATAGAGTTTGATGCCCTGTTAAGATGTGCTGCATAATCAATATTAATAGAAACACGCTTTGATATTTTATATCTCCCTCCAATACCCATGGCATACTGGCTGTTGTCCTGGTTATCATCAACCACAAAATTTTCGTGAAAAAATGTTGGTGCCAATTGAAGAGAAAGGTTTTCAGAAAATTTTCTTGACACCAGTAACTGGGTAACATAGATCATCCTGTCTTGAAATTTAAGTTTAGGGAAAGTGGCTTCTTTTAATAAATTATTAAAAGCCAAACTGTTGAATGCTGTTATTGTAACAGGAAAACCGTCTCTTATCTGATGTGCCAATTGATATTTAACTGCCAGGTCATAAGCTTGTTCGCTTCTTCCTATACTAAGTGACATCCAGTCATTGACACCGTATATGAACTTAATCTGGGTCACCGCATTGTCAAGTCCAAAAAAATCATCAAAACCTCTTTTTACATCTGCAAAACGGTGGGCCACTATAAAATACAAATCGCCTTTTGCAGCTATTTTTGTAGATTCTAAGTTTACTATCTTCAATGCTTTAAAAGCGGATTCTTCCTTTTGGTTTTGAGGTACAGAATCCAGTCCTTCTAATAAATCATCTTGTGCAAAAGACAAAACAGGAAGTAATAGCAATGTAAAGAACAATTTTTTCATAAAATATTATTTGATAATGATAAGATGATTAGTTATTTAATTAAAAGTTAATTTAATCAATGATTGTAATTTGGTCTAATTTGTAATTTTCCAGCAAATCATCATAACCAATAAATCTTCCTTTAACTTTTATATTTTTACCCACGGTTAATTTCTTTATATTTAAATCTTTAGCCGTTGCGAATACTTTATCATCAATTATAATTGCATTACTGGATACATCTATACCTGATATTTTACCGTATACTTCTATAGTATTATCTAAATATTTCGAATTTGCTATACTGTCATTTTCTGAAAATTCTTTTTGTAAATTATCAACTGATACCGCATAGGATGCTTCTTCAGATGAAATATTCCTATGTCCTTTATACAAATAAAAATAAAGGCCAACTGCAGCTAAAAGAATCAATACAATGGCAATTTTTAGATTTTTTTTCATATTACATTGTAATTTTTTAAGATTACAAACATAATTATTTTTTATTATTTTTGTTATATTTCACTTAAATTATTTAATTTCATGCCCGAATAAAATAATAATCAAAAATGGATACACAAAAGTTCTTTTTAATGCTCATTGTTTCGTTTATGTTAAATAGCTGTACCACTCAAAGTACCTCAGACCTACTTGACATAAAGCCTATTGAAGGTGATGTTACCTATACAAACAGAGTGCAGGATATTATAAATGCTAATTGTATTGTTTGCCATGGCAACCCCCCTGGTGGAGCGCCTAATTCATTAGCTACATATCAAGATGTTAAAGATGCTGTTTTGACTAAAGGGCTTATTGATCGTATTAACTTACCTCAAGGTGCCGGAGGAGCCATGCCACCATCAGGAAAACTACCTCAGCCAATTATAGATCAAATTATAAAGTGGCAGGCAGATGGATTAAAAGAATAAATTAAAATAGAAAGGAATTATATACTTATTGTTTCATTGCTGTTGGTAACGGTTTTTATTTAGAAATAATAGTGCTACTTATATTATTGATCTTAAAACCGGGAAATAACAAGTGTTTGTACTTTTAAGGGATTAGAACCGCTTAAATAGTGAATGATTTTAACATAATTTTATAGACCTAAGTTATTTTTCTAATAAAGTTATGTGATAACAGAAAAATTAACATTAATTTATTAATTCGTAATTAAAAAGATTTTACTTTTAGTTGCGTATTAAAATACGTGAATAGCACAGAATATATAATCTCATTAAAAATTAAAAACATAGCAGGTATTGAAATTATTACTAACTTAACAGTTGATTCTAAAGTATTTGATATTACAATCCCAACTCTTTCTGAAAACAAATTCACTAATAATGTTTTAGTTTAAAATAGAATTTATAGTAAAAAACCACCTTATGAAAAAAACAATCTTCTTATTTTCAATTCTTTGTCTAATAAACAATGCTTTTTGTCAGGAAAAAATAACAACAAAAAATGGTAAAATTGTATTTGAAGGGACCATTCCTTCTTTTGAAGAAGTAAAAGCTACAAATGATGGAGTTACCGCCGTTTTAAATTTAAAAACAGGAGAATTTGCCAGTCTGGCATTGATAAAAGGGTTTCATTTTAAGGTAGCATTAATGGAGGAACATTTTAATGAAAATTATATTAACAGTTCTAAGTATCCAAAAGCAATCTACAGAGGAAAAATAGTTAATTTTAATAGTGACGAACTCACTAAAGAGTTTAAAGATTATACTGTTCAGGGAAAATTGGAATTAAATGGAAAAACCAATAATTTGAATTCTATTCTTAAAATAAGAAAAACGGATAAAGGAATTGAGATTAAGTCTAATTGTTCTGTTTTGGCTAGTGATTATGATATTTCAATCCCCAGTGCGGTAAAAAGTAAAGTGTCTAATAAAATCAATATTAAAAGTGATTTTGCTTTTACAGCTAAATAATTAAATAGCTACGCTTTGGTAATTGTTCAACCGATCTAAAAATAATACCGTTTTAGTATTATCTTTATTATTGGCATACATCAAATCAAATTTAGCACCATATATTAGTTCTTCAAATGTATATGATGTCCTTGCGGCCACTGTTGTACTAAACATATCATCAAAAGCTTTAACGAAGACTAATATTTCACCATCAATAGTATGAAAGTCCTCTTTTGAAAAATCATAAAGAGGGCTTTTTTCATTTATAGGATGCACAAGTGTCCAGCTCAGTGTAAGTGCATTAATTCTACTAAATTCCAAATCCAGCGTATAAAATTTATTTACAACGTTTCCATTTTCCTCTACTGTGAGCCCAAGTGTAATAGTAGCCTGAACGTCTGTAAGATTGGTGTTTTTAAAAGGTACCATTCGTAACATCAAACCAGTACCTGCCTGATAGGGTGCAATAATAGCATTTTGTGAAAATTTAATAAATGCTGTTGGTTTACTAAATCTTCCAAAAAAAAGGCCTGTAGCAATAGCAAAACTTAACAGTCCAACCAGTGCTTCTGTAGCAGCGAGGGTACTTGTTAAAAATCCATCAGGGCTAATATGGCCATATCCCACAGTTGTAAATGTCTGTGCACTGAAAAAATAAGTTTTTCCGAATTTTGCCAATTCAGAACCTGATGCGTCTATACCGTTCAAATATTCAATTCCAATAAGATAATAAATTCCTGCGAAAAAGAAGTTAACAACAAAGTAAAAAACAAATAATACTGTTAGGAATTTCCATCGTGGCAACGCTAACATAGTGTGGTACCAACTGATACGGCTTAAAAAATTCATGCCCCGTTTTTCTACATTAGCAGATCCGTCTTTATTAATAAAACGCCCCCCATAACGATTGGCATTAGTTCCAAAACCAGTATGTTCATCTGATTTTGCATAAGAATTAATATTTTTTGAAAATAACATAATTGTAAGTGAAAGATCTTTTGTTTAGAAAATAATAAAAATACTCTTTTACTATAAAAAAATATAAAAATTTTTAATCCTATAAGTAGGAAAGCAAAAAGCTATATTGAAGAACAATATAGCTTTTATCAAAATTTTAAGGCAAATCAATTACTTTACTTTTATTTAATTTAAAGAATTAATAGTTTTTCTGTATGCCTGGCTCCGTTAGTTATCACCTCAAGGATATAAGTGCCTGATGACAAACGATTATTGATGCTGAAATTAAGCGTACTACCATTCACTACAAATTTACTGTCAAATACTTTTACTCCCTGAATGTTATAAACTGCTACTGCTATGTTATCATTTAAATAAGTTGCAAATTTGATGTTAATTTGATTGTTGCTAACCGGATTTGGATATATGGTAAGAAAGCTGCTATTGTCAAACTTAGGCGTACTAAGTTGAGTAGAAGCAAAAATAGGTAACTTGGCATATGGCCTTCCTAAAGCAGCTGTTGCTTGTGCTTCACTCATACACAACCAATCCTGCATAATAGATGAGTATACCTGCCTGTAATCAAACTGCATGGGCACCTCATCATCGACAGTTGCATTGGCAGGCAAATCAGGCGATGTCCCAATCATTCCTGGAATTGGATGCGCTGTACCTGCAACAGCTGATGGACTTGTATTAAGTGCTGCTCCAAAAAACAGGACGGGCGCAGCTGTTCCATGATCAGTACCCCTACTATCATTACTTACTACTCTTCGACCGAATTCGCTATGGGTCATTCCGGTAACCTTATCTTCTTTGCCCATATTTCTTAAATCATTCTGAAATGCACTCACAGCTTCAGATAATATAGCTAGGTTACGAGGTAACTCTCCTTTTGTTTTGTCTGAATCTGATACTTGATTTCCATGTGTATCAAAACCACGTGGGTGATTTACTATATATACAGGTGTTTTTAACCCTCCATTTATTAATCTTGCTACAATTTTTAGTTGTTCTGCTAAGCTATTATCAGGATAAGTAACTGGAGCCGATACCGGTGTGTTGTACGCATTTTGCAATACGCTTCTGTAAGCATTACTTTGGTCTTTCATTAATCTTAAAAAAGTCAATTCTGCACCATAGTCTGAATCTGGTGCCGGATCCGAAGTAGCATTTATCACATTAAGTAAATCATCTGGATTCGTCGAACTATAACCCATATTAACGCTAGGGCCTTGTAAAGAAAATGATAAACCTGACCCAATTTGAACAGCCAGTGGATCTCTCATAGTAGGATTTGGATAAGCAGCTGGATAATCCGGATAAATACTGTTCAATGCCCTGCCTATCCAACCTGTTGGAGATATCTGATTACTATCTACACCTGAAAACCAAATATCAATAGCCCTAAAATGACTATAACTTGGATTGGGATATGAAACCCCCTGAACAATCATCATTTTTCCCTCATTATACAGATTTTGGAACTCTGGCGTGGCAGGATGTAAACCTGTAGTATCATTGTTATCTAAACGTAAGACCTGGTTTTCATTTATTAAAATATTACTACGGGCAGCAGTAAGTTCGGCCCATTTGTCTCTGGGAGCAACAAGGCTTAAACCATCACACCCGCCACTCAATTGAATAATAACTAATATCTTTCCGCATTCCGATGCTGCGTTTGCCATAATTTGCAAATTTTCCGTCTGCAAATTTTCTGCTGCCATTACCGGTATTTTATTAAAAAATAAAGGTGCCGATACAATTGCAGTAGACTTTAAAAATTTTCTTCTTTGCATTTCTTTTAATATTAAAATTACATTAATTGGTATTCGGCATATTGTAAAATAGTAGTAAACATATTTCTTAGCCTTGTTTGCACAAGGTCTTTGGCCATTTCATCTCCCGGGTTTGATTTATATGCTTGCCAAGCATCAGACCAATAGTAATCCTCGGTTTGATTTGATAAAAGTGTCTGGGTTTTTATAATATCTTTCTGATTTAAGCTCAAATCAAGAGGAAATAAATATTTAATACATTCACTTACCAACTGATTTGGGTCTGTACAAACCGCATCCGAAAAATGTTGTATATAAGCTATTACATCAATTTGTATTCTCGTGGTTGGGCCTTCACTATACCGTGTATCAAAACCGCTACAAAAAAGACCTGTCATATAAAATCTCCTTTGAGTAGAATCTGAATTGATCCAGTTCTCATAAAAATTTGGCTGTTGGTAAAAAGCGGGCCAGCCTGCAACATTTGGTACTTTGCCTATACTCTGGCCAATAGGTTGTGTAAACCATTCTTGTAAGAACCCTAAAAGTTCATATTGCGAAACATGGTCATTCGGATCAGCTACATTACAATTTACATCAAATTGCCTTATGGTACCAATATGCAAATCTAAAGGGCTTTTTATATAAACCCCACGATTAGCCATATCAAAAAAGTGTTCACTCTTGAATAATTTTTCTAAAACAGGCAACATGTTCCAGTTATTATTAACGAAATGTTGCGCTAAAGGAACAATTATATTGCTTTCAGTAACAGCATCAATATCATAATAAACAAAAAACCGGTAAAGTCTTCTACAGATATATTGTGACACTATTTCAGCTTTAGAAAAAATCATATCAATAAACTCTTCTAACTCTCCGGCACCACGCCTATCCTCAGAACTTGGAATAACAGTATTATTAAAAAAAGAAGAAAACTGTTTATTACTATCTTCATGGAATTCTGATATAAAGTTAGTAGATTCATTTATAGTATTTAAATTTTGCACACGCCATCCTGTTAATACTTTTGCCGCCTGGATTACATCGGCTTGGGTATAAGTAGCAGCAGAATCTTTCCCTAATGTAAAAAGTTCCATTATTTCCCTTGCAAAATTCTCATCAGGAGCAGTTTTAGTATTGAGTTGATTGTTTAAGTAAAACATCATTGCCGGATGTGTTGCTATATTCCGGATTAATGCTTTAAAATTTAATATAGGATTATCTCTAAATAATTTCATATACTTATAACAAATCCTGGCTGAGTTTGTACTCGCATAGTCTTCAAAGAAATCTTGTACTACATTAAAATCAACGGGAATGAAATGATACCAAAAGAGTACCATTTTCTCCTTAATAGTTATGTCATGATTAATAGCAAGATTAAATTGCCATAATGAGAGCGACCGGGCACGATGATAATTTTCATTAACCCCACCATACCAGGTAGGAAAGGGGCTGTTAGTCCAGTCTGCGCCATATGGAACACTATCTGCATCTGCAAGGAGATCTAGATTTAATCTTGCATAATAATTTATCGGCGGCGGCGGTGGTGTCTGATCTATATTTAATACTGTATTTATTGCAGTACTAAAAGGAAGTGCTATAATAGCATCTACATGTGATTTCTTGGCCCCGAAACCCGTTCTTCTTAATAAATGCAATGCCTCTGTTGTTGTCCAGGGACCGGTATATGGAGCAAGACCACTGGTAACCGGACGTACACGCTCTAGTGCTTCATTGCCGCTACTAAGCTTCGGCTTCCTTGCTTTGTACAACAATGATGAAGATCTTCGACCATTATATACTTTTCTGGAGTATTTTTCAAATAATGGATCTTTTTTTTGAGCATTCCCTGTTAACCTGGAAAACAAATTTCCAAATAATGCTCTTCTTGAAAGGTTAGTGTTTTGCATAATTTTTTGTATATAAATATCTTGAGTAAAGAATTATTTAATAAAATTATTAAAAAAAATATTGATGTCCAAAACATTTTTTATAATTTGTTAATTAAAAGTTAATGAATTTTAATCTTTATTATTCTGATACTAATAAAATTAAGGAATTTTGAATTATAAAATCGTTATTTAGTATATTTCTAAATTATTTTTTAACATAAAATTAAGTTAAATAATTTACGGGTTTGTAAAAAATCATACAGAATGAATAAGAAGCGCATTTATTAATTAAATAAATGAGCTTCTACAAGCTATAGCTAAACAAGCAGTGATAATTATGTATTCTATTTACTTAAATACATTTTGCGCCTTGAATACAATTCGTAAAACTGATCATCTTTAAGGTCATCAATAAATAAAATACTTTCTCCTGTCGATTTCATTTCAGGGCCTAATGCTTTATTGACATTATGGAATTTACTAAATGAAAATACGGGTTGTTTGATTGCAAAACCTTTTAACTGCGGATTGAAGTTAAAATCCGTGACTTTATTACGCCCTAACATTACTTTAGTGGCATAATTAACATACGGTTCTCCATAAGCTTTAGCAATAAAAGGTACTGTTCTGGAAGCTCTTGGGTTCGCTTCTATAATGTATACCATATCATCTTTTATGGCAAACTGAATGTTTATTAGACCTACTGTCTGTAATGCCAAAGCAATCCTTTTTGTATGATCTTTGATCTGTTGCATCACAAACTCCCCCAGATTGAATGGTGGTAAAGTAGCATTACTGTCACCGGAGTGGATACCACAAGGTTCTATATGCTCTATAATACCAATAATGTATACATTTTCTCCGTCGCAAATAGCGTCGGCTTCAGCTTCAATGGCACCATCGAGATAATGATCCAGCAAAAGTTTATTGCCTGGAATGTTTTTTAACAAATCGATGACATGCTCTTCGAGCTCCTGTTTATTGATAACGATTTTCATGCCTTGTCCTCCTAATACATAAGAGGGACGGACAAGTAGCGGAAAGGCTAAAACATCAGCTAAAGCGGATGCCTCGTCTGCAGTTTCGGCAATACCAAATTGTGGAAAAGGTATTTTTAACGCTGTTAAAAGTTCTGAGAACCTCCCTCTGTCTTCGGCCAGATCTAAAGCGTCAAAAGAAGTTCCTAAAATTTTAATACCGTATTTGGATAATTTTTCTGCTAATTTTAATGCGGTTTGGCCACCAAGTTGTACGATAACGCCTTCTGGTTTTTCATGGCGGATGATATCATAAATGTGTTCCCAGAAAACAGGTTCAAAGTATAATTTATCTGCGGTATCAAAGTCGGTGGAAACGGTTTCAGGATTGCAATTAATCATAATCGTTTCATAACCACATTCTTTTGCCGCCAATACACCGTGTACACAAGAGTAATCGAATTCTATCCCCTGCCCTATCCTGTTGGGGCCTGAACCTAATACTACTACTTTCTTTTTATTGGTTACACTACTTTCGTTATGGACATATACCTCACCGGTAGCGGTTTCAATTTCAGCTTCAAATGTAGAATAATAATAAGGAGTTAATGCTTTAAATTCTGCTGCGCAGGTATCTACAAGCTTGTACACCCGGTTGATGTTTTGTTCTTCGCGGAGCTTGTGCACCTGGCTTTCTAAGCAACTCATCATGTGCGCCATCTGCCTGTCGGCAAAACCCTTTTGTTTGGCTTCCAGTAACAACTCTTTGGGAAGGTTAGTGATATTGTATTTTGAAATTTCTTTTTCTAATGTATATAATTCTTCATATTGTTTCAGGAACCACATATCAATTCTGGTAATTTCGTGGATCCTGTTTAACGGAATGCCCATGGCAATGGCATCATAGATTACGAAGACCCTGTCCCAGCTTGCGAAAGTAAGTTTTTCAATAATTTGCTCGTAGTTTCTATACCCTTTTCCGTCAGCCCCAAGTCCGTTACGTTTTATCTCTAATGATTGTGTGGCTTTATGCAGTGCTTCCTGAAAAGAACGTCCTATTCCCATAACTTCGCCTACAGATTTCATCTGAAGCCCTAAAGTACGGTCTGCTCCTTCAAATTTATCAAAATTCCAGCGTGGTATTTTAACGATTACATAATCTAATGTGGGTTCAAAAAGTGCCGAAGTAGATTTGGTAATCTGGTTTTGCAGTTCATCAAGATGATAGCCAAGAGCTAGTTTAGAAGCGATTTTTGCAATGGGGTATCCTGTTGCTTTTGAGGCTAAAGCCGATGAACGGGATACACGGGGATTGATTTCGATAGCGACAATATCCTCTTTTTCGTCTGGTGAAACAGCAAACTGAACGTTACAACCTCCGGCAAAATTACCGATACTGCGCATCATTACTATCGCCATATCCCGCATTCTTTGAAATGTCTTGTCGGATAAAGTCATTGCCGGTGCCACGGTAATAGAATCTCCTGTATGTATTCCCATAGGGTCCATATTCTCGATAGAGCAAATAATGACTACATTATCATTCTTATCGCGTAAAAGCTCGAGTTCATATTCTTTCCATCCTAGTAAAGCTTTGTCTATAAGTACTTCATGAATAGGGGACGCTTCAAGACCGCGGGTAAGCAAATCATCGAAGTCTTCTTTTTTGTGTACAAAAGCGGCGCCTGTACCCCCTAATGTAAATGATGGCCGGATAACTAATGGAAAACCGAATTCCTGTGCTATTTCTTTTCCTTTAAGGAAAGATGTTGCTGTTTTTGCGGGTGCTGTTGGTATATTTATTCTTTGTAGCAATTGTTTGAATTGTTCCCTGTCTTCGGTAATATTGATCGCATTGATATCAACCCCTATCAACCGTACGCCGAAATCTTCCCATATCCCTTTTTCATCTGCTTCCAGGCAAAGGTTTAGTGCGGTTTGACCGCCCATGGTGGGTAAAACAGCATCAATTTGTGGGTGCTCTTTTAATATCTGGATAATCGATTTTGTGGTTAATGGTAATAAATAAATATGGTCGGCCATGGAAGGGTCTGTCATGATGGTGGCCGGATTGGAATTGATAAGAATGACTTCTATACCTTCTTCACGAATGGAACGTGCCGATTGTGAACCTGCATAATCGAATTCGCATGCCTGCCCGATTACGATTGGCCCTGAACCTATTATTAATACTGATTTAATGGAATTATCTTTTGGCATGGTGTATGGTTTGTTGTTTGTAGTTAGTTGTATTGATGATGTGCGTTAGGGATTGCAGTGGAAATCCTTTTATGGCACTATTTTTCAGGATACTGAAAATAGTGCCATAAAAGATTGTAACGCAAAGCCCGGCCCGAAGGGAAACGCCCTGATGAAATGTAAATTTATAAAAAAAGGCGTTACTATTAATAGTAACGCCTTGATATTGATTAGTGTTAATCATTATTTTTTATGCCTTGGTTCGCTAGAGACAGTTAGTTTATGTCTGCCCTTAGCTCTACGACGAGCAAGCACTTTTCTTCCATTCGCAGAAGCCATTCTGTCCATAAATCCGTGCTTATTTCTTCTTTTTCTTTTCGATGGTTGAAACGTTCTTTTGCTCATTGTTTTATGTCTTTAAAAGTCTAATTTTTTATCTGGATGGTTTTATAGCATCTGCTTTTTTAAACCAAGTGCAAATATACAAACCTTTTTTTTTCTGGCAAGTTGTTTTGCGAAAATTTTAATTGATTTTACTATCTTTGTGCTCTTAAAACAAAAAACATGTTTCACAGGAATATTAAACTTATTATTGCCGGATTGATTATTGCCACCGGGATATGGCAGTTTACTGAGGGAGAAATTGGAAACGGTATCTTTTTACTCTTATTATCGCTGATATTCATTTTCTTATATTTTAAAAATGAATTTATTTTACTGGCATTTTTAAAGCTTAGAAAACAGGATTTTGCCGGGGCACAAAAATGGCTTGCGCATATTAAAAACCCTGAACAGGCACTGGTAAAGAAACAGCAGGGTTACTATGAATATTTACACGGGCTTATGTTGTCGCAAACGAACCTGATGCAGGCAGAAAAGCACTTTAAAAAAGCTATTGCCCTGGGTTTATCTATGGATACGGATCTGGCTATTGCAAAATTAAACCTTGCAGGAGTGGCGCTTACAAGGAGAAGAAAGCTAGAAGCTACTAATTTATTAAATGAAGCAAAAAAGCTGGACAAACAGGGTTTATTGAAAGATCAGATTAAGATGATGAAAGACCAAATGAAAAAGATATAGCTCTCATTATAGTTCTATTGCATATATGCCACTTTTTAATGAGTGGCTTTTTTTATAGCTTTTTATAAATAATATACTAAAGAAATAATAAAGTTTCTTAAATATACTACTTATTGGTATAACTTTATAGCATTAAATCAAAGCATGTTATGAAGAGAACTCTACTTGTGTGTTTTTTATTGGTATACTTTTCATTCCTATATAGCCAGGAACCTATACTTTTTTCTGATGCTTTAAGGGGTAATATCAGGAAACACAATGTGGCAAGCAATAAGGCTTACAGATCCAAAGATTTTGTTAAG
>DASVUQ010000162.1:0-2440 GCA_036386975.1 Flavobacterium sp.
TATTAAGGCGTTTGCTGTTTTCTTCCATAAGGCAAAGGTAAACTCAATTTAAGAATTTGAAAAGCTTCTAATAAATTAATACGAGTAGAAGTGATTTTAAATTTAAAATAAAAAACTTATCGAAATTCAGGTTGCAAAACATGACCATTTCTATACTAATTCTTACTATGTAAAGTGTATTAGACAAAGATATGATAAAACAGAAATTGTGCCATACTTACCATTAGCAAAATGAGGTTTTTCACACAACAGTCTCTTCAGATGAGGTTCTCTCACGCTGCCAAAAAGATTCTCAAACCTATAAATTATTATCTATTCTGTGGTAATATAAATCTTAAATATAAAATATAAAATACTGATAAGTTTTGAAATAAGGCTTTTACCGAATAGACTGACTATTATAATGTATTATATATATATTTGGAAGATCTAAAACGATTTTTATATTGGTTAGTCATTTTTTCATCTTTTATGTTTGTACTGAACATTTAATTTGTTCGTAAAACAGATTGAAAAAACGTAAGTTATTGAAGAGGTTTTAAATTATATTTTCAACTAACATTAAAAATTATATTTTGAAAAAAACTATATTTATAATCATAGTATTATTTTATTGTGCTTGTTTCTCTTACGGACAAGTTAGAAAAGGAGATTTTCGTTTGCAGAAAGGAAGCAATTCCCATGAATTGTATGTTTGTTTCAAACCTGATAAGGTTAAGAGACATATAGATTTTACAGTTGCGGAGATTAAAAGTCTACAATCAAAATATAAACTAAGCTTCGAAAATGGTATAGGGATTCCGGTAGAAAAATTGGATGAGATGGAGCGAAATGCCATCAAATTAACAGGAAGCGGTGAATCAGTTTCGAGATTGAGAAATATTTTTATTGTAAAAATAGATAATCCCTCCAATGAAAAATTATTTTCTTTAGCAAATGAACTTGAAAAAATAAATGCTGTGGCGTACTGTTTCTTGATTTCTATGGAGCCCATACAGCCGCCAGGGGACATTCCCCCGACAACCCCAAATTATGAAGGCAACCAAGCCTATATCCAGGCGAATCCAGGTATCAATATGCAATATGCGTGGAATTTAGGCCTTACAGGAACAGGGATAAAAATAAAAGATGTTGAATATGGTTTTAATGATAACCATGAAGAATTAAACCATAAAAATGTTCTCATTCATCCTGGAATGACAATTTCTTCTTCTGCAAGCGTGTCTTATACAGAGCATGGAACTTCTGTTTTCGGGATTGTGTATGCTGATAAAGGTAATTATGGCGTTTCAGGCCTGGCATATGGAGCAACAGAAATGAGGCTTTTTCCAGAGTGGCAACAGTCTGGTTATGATAGGGTTAATGCTGTTGCTCAGGCTATTGGCAATTCTGTTATCGGAGATGTAATACTATATGAGATACAAACTTATGGCGGCACTAATAATTATTTTGTTCCGGCAGAATACGATGCGCTAATTTGGGATTTGACAAAAGCGGCAACAGATGCAGGATTGACAATTGTTGCCGCGGCTGGAAATGGAAATAATATTAATATTGGTGAAGATTTAGATACTTCAGCATATGCACTGTACATGGCAAGAGGAGATAGCGGTGCTATAATTGTGGGTGCCGGTTCTCCCAATATAGCACATAATAAATTAGAATTTAGTACTTATGGTTCCCGTGTTGACGTTCAGGGGTGGGGGCAAAGCGTAGTTACAGCTGGCAAAGGAGACGTGGTTAAAATTGGAGGTGATTTCAATCAGGGATATACTTACTTTGGCGGCACAAGCTCAGCAACATCAATTGTAGCTTCGTGTGCGGCAGTTTTACAATCGTATTATTATGCTTTGACAGGGAATTATATGACCGGGATACAGATGAGAACACTTTTGAAAACAACGGGTATTCCACAAGGAACGGGTGGAAATATTGGGCCACTTCCAAATATGCGGGCGGCGATTCTTAAGATCCAAAATGATTTTTTAAGTGTTGGAGGTCATGGGGTACTTGAATTTATAGCTTATCCAAATCCGGTAGACAATATACTTACAATCAAAACAAAAGAATTATCGTCAGGTGCTAAAGCTGAAGTTCATAATTCATTGGGTCAATTGGTGTATACTTCAAAAATTACTGACGAGTCGACAATAGATTTAAGTTCGTTTTCTAAAGGGCTTTATTTTGTAAAGGTTAGCGATAATGGCAAGTCAGAGGTAAAAAAGATTATTAAGAGATAATTAATGTAAATTCATTACTCTTCACTGGGGGAACAAAAACAGGTTTTATAAAATTTATAGTTAACTCAATATAAAATATCTTATCTTTGTTCCATGAGTTATTCATTAGATTTTCGCAAGCACGTCTTTAAGATAAAAGAGAAATATGCTCTTAGTTTACGAGAAACAGGGGAGCGTTTTAATGTTCCGGTACGTACGCT
>DASVUQ010000163.1:0-1988 GCA_036386975.1 Flavobacterium sp.
TGTAAAGTAGTATCCCAATTTCCCCCTCTGTAAGAACGAATAATGGCAGAGCCGGCACTATTAAAATCCCAACTCAAATCTTGTGCTGAATTTTGATTTCCAGGTTGATTAGGCCCTATGATGCTTATTGATTTTATAGGAACTGTCTGCCCTTCAGTACTCGCATTTACGACAAATTTTGCTAGAGGATTTGTTGTCCCTATACCTACATTTCCGTTAGGTAAAAAATTCATATATGTTTCATCATAAGCTCTACCTATAAAGCTTCGATCACCAGTAGTTATCCCATTTGTAATAAGCCCGACAGTACCTATTGATATAAAATTTTGATCTCCATTCTGATTAGATATAGAAAAAGATCTTGCCCAGCCTCCATTACCTCCTGGGAAATTAGCTTTTATTTTTACACCGTAAGCTGGGCCACTTGTACCTATAACTACATTATCAAATGTAGTAGTATCTTGAGCATTCATAAATGATATTGATAATATCAAAATCGAGTAGATAAATAAATTTTTTTTCATTTGTTTTTTTATTTAAAGATTTGTTTTTATTTTTTATTTATTTTTTATTTAATTTTTGTTTTATAACATTGCGGTGCCAATTCCTCATAAAATAGTTTTTAGGCCATTGTGATTAGAACTGATCCACACAAAAGGATTAGATGTTAGGAAAAAACATCCCATAAGAAGCAACGGTTTTTTTGTGCAGGCATAATAAGCGGTGTTTAATTATTAGTAAATATTAACAAGTACCTGACAAAAATATAATTTTATTTTGTAAGACACAAATTAATTAATAAAAAATTTATTACACCAAAAGACATAAAAATCAAAATAGTAACAGATTGATTTTTGTATAGTAGGAGGGAGATTTAAAACTTTAGCCTTTGGGCTTAAGTAAATAAAGTAATTATAGTTAAGATAATCATTGCTAAAATTACGCCTTTGGCCATCATGTCCTTGTTTAATCGTAGCAGGCCAAAAAAAACAATAATGTTTAAAACCGCTCCAAGGGTAATAAGCTTTCCCAGGTTGCCCTGTGCTTTTATGATTTGATACCCCAGTATAAAAGTATACTCTGTAAAAAGGATAATGAAAGCATAGCATCCTATCAAAGAAGTTAATAAACCAATAAAAAAACCGTATAGAAAATCTATTTTGTCCATGTTTACAGATTCCAGTCGTTAAGTTCTTTTATGGCATAATGCGCAGTGAGGTCAAATTGCACGGGCACTACAGATATGTAGCCATTCTCTAAAGCCCATTCATCCGTATCTTCTCCTTTATCGTGATTTACAAATTCGCCTGTTAACCAGTAGTAATCTTTTCCCTGAGGCGTTACGCGTTTATCAAATTTTTCTACCCAGAGTGCGTTGGCCTGGCGGCAAATTTTAATACCTTTAATTTGATGTTCTTCCAGTTTAGGTAAATTCACATTGAGTACAACGCCTTTAGGCAAACCATTTTCCAGAGTACGTAGTGTTATTGTTTTAATGAATGATTTAACCGGTTCAAAATCCGCATTCCAGTCATAATCCAATAATGAAAACCCTATGGCAGGAATACCTTCTATGCCGGCTTCAACAGCAGCACTCATAGTCCCGGAATAAATAACATTAATAGAAGAATTTGATCCGTGATTGATTCCCGAAACACATAGGTCTGGCTTACGTTCCAGAATTTCATTTACAGCAAGCTTAACACAGTCTACAGGTGTGCCGGAACAATTGTATTCCAGTATAGGCGCTTTGTCGGCAGAAATTTTATTTACAAACAAGGTATTGTTTATTGTTATGGCGTGTCCCATAGCACTTTGTGGTTTGTCAGGAGCAACTACAACCACTTCGCCAATTGTTTTCATTACACTTATCAGTGCCCGGATTCCCGGTGCCGTAACCCCATCATCATTAGTAACTAAAATCAATGGCTTTTTCTTCATGGTATTGTTTTTCGTAGTAAATTTGGAAATCAAAATCCCAATTAAAA
>DASVUQ010000164.1:0-2720 GCA_036386975.1 Flavobacterium sp.
TCATCGCTATATAAGGCAGAAATTTAACTAATTGGTCCATTCGTTTTTATTTATTGTAACTCCTATTTAGGAGTCACGTTAGCTGTTATTTTTAATGTTTCAGTACCTGATTTGGTATTTGCCGTAATCGTAACGGTTTTATTCTGCATTCCCGGTTTCCCTGTAGAATTAAATGAAACTTTAATAGTTCCTTTATCTCCCGGTTTTACAGGTGCTTTTGGATACTCCGGAACGGTGCAGCCACAGGAGCCTATAGCATCGGTAATAATAAGATCTGTATCTCCCGTATTTACAAATGTAAAAACAGTTTCTACTTTATCGCCTTCATTAATCTTTCCAAAATCATGCGTTGTTTTATCAAAATTCATTACCGCGAATTTAGCATTCGGGTCGTTGTTTGCGGTAGTTGCTTCCGGATGTAATTCAGGAGTGACAACCGCTGTACCATCTGGCGTTGCTACAACATTACTTTCAGTAGTAGTCTCCTCATTTTTCTTACAGGAAACTGCCATGAATAAAGCAGCGATGGTAACCAATACCATGTTTTTTCTAATCATTTTAATTCTATTTAAGTTTTACATTAATCCTCGTCCTACTTTTTTTAATTTTCCATTCGTTTGAAATTCTTTAACAAGATTGTCTAAGACCCCATTAATAAAAATGCTGCTCTTAGGCGTGGAATATTCTTTTGCAATTTCTAAATACTCATTGATCGTCACTTTTACAGGAATGGAAGGAAATTTCAAAAATTCACAAATCGCCATTTTCAGGATAATAGTGTCAATTTCTGCAATACGTTCGGTGTCCCAGTTCGGGGTTTTATCAACATACTCTTTAGCAAATTCAGTTTCATTTAATACCGTTTTTCGAAACAGGGCAATTACAAATTCTTTATCTTCTGTATCTTTATAAAGTTTGGCCACTTTAAAAGCATTAACATCATCTTTTGCTTTTATTGCCCTCAACTGCTTAATAATATGGGTATTGACTAACGGAATATCATCAACCCACGTTAGTTTATTATCTTCCAGATATTCGTAAAGTTTTTCATTGGGAACAATTAATTCTGTAAAAATAGCCACTACAAATTCTTTGTCTTCTTCAAATGTATTAACGGTATTCCTCATATATTCTTTGTAGAGGGTACTGTTTTTTATTTCTGATAAAAGAATGTGGATATAATCATCGTTGAGTTCCCAGTTATTTATTTTTCTGTTTTCTAAAGCAATTCCAATAGAATTATTTTCAGAAAGCATTTCCAAAATAAGGTTATTAATGAATTTTTTATTGGGATTGCGTTCCTCCGGTGTTACTAAATGTTTTTTGCTCGATTTTTCCAGAAAAATTTCTTCTGTTTTTTTAATTTCTATTAATGTAGAAAGCATAATAAGATATAAATCCTGAACATTTTCTAAGCTGTACAACAAAAATTTTTCTTCCTTTTCAAGATTATCTGAACTACTCTGATGCATGGCGTAGATCGATTGCATCACTTTTGTACGTATATGTCTTCTATTTAACACTGATAAGAACTTTTAATTTAAATAAACAGAGCGAAAGAAATTCCTTCGCTCCGCAAAAATACTAATTATATTGAGATTGGAGTTTAGATTAACCCGTTTTCTTTTTTCCTGGCTTCGATCCTGTTTTTTGCAATGGTCATGGCAGCTTCCTGGGTTGTAATGCCATTTTCTTCCGCATGATGGAAAATTTCCAGAGTAGTATTATAGATGTTCTCCGTTCTTTTCATGGCTTCGGTACTGTCATAACCTACAAGCTCCGCATATACATTGATGATGCCTCCTGCATTGATCAGAAAGTCAGGCGCATAAAGAATACCTCTGTTTTTAAGGATCTGACCGTGTACACTATCATTTGATAACTGGTTATTTGCTGCTCCGGCAATTACTTTTGCTTTAATAAGATGTACTGTCTCGTCATTTATAGTGGCACCCAGTGCACAAGGCGCATAAATATCAATATCGGCGGTGTATAAATTTTCTCCGGTAAAAATGGTTGCCCCATATTTTTTGCTTACCTCTTCCAACCTTGCCTGATTGATATCTGTAATTTGTACCTGTGCCCCTTCATTAGCAATATAAGCTACCAGCGTCTCTCCCACATGCCCGATACCCTGCACAAGGATTTTTTTGCCTTCCAGGTTATCTGTACCAAATTTATGTTTAGCGGCAGCTTTCATTCCCATGTAAACGCCATAAGCAGTTACAGGCGAAGGGTTTCCTGAACCTCCTTTTTCAATAGATACTCCCGTGACAAACTGGGTTACTTCACGAATGTTATCCATATCCTGAGTAGTAGTCCCTACATCTTCTGCTGTAATATATTTTCCGCTAAGTGAATTAACATACTGTCCGAACTTGCGAATCATCTCTGGCGTTTTATCAATTTTTGAATCTCCGATAATTACTGCTTTTCCGCCACCAAGGTTCAGCCCTGTAATGGCCGATTTGTATGTCATACCACGAGAAAGTCTTAAAACGTCGTTTAAAGCTTCCCATTCATTAGAATATTTCCACATTCTTGTACCTCCTAAAGCTGGTCCCAAAACTGTGTTATGGATTCCAATTATTGCTTTTAAACCAGTATCTTTGTCGTTACAAAAAACAATCTGTTCGTGATTATCAAATGATACTTGTCCAAAAACAGGATCGATTTTATGAAGCTCATTTACATTTAAAACTTCTGTAATCATAGTAGTT
>DASVUQ010000165.1:0-2811 GCA_036386975.1 Flavobacterium sp.
TGGTCATGGATATAGAAATTGTTGGGGACAATTACAAGTAGACTTAAAAGAATCTCACATTTTTCCTATTGGATATAAATATCCAATAGAATTCAATAAAAACAGAGTGAATGACTTCAATTTTATTATTGAACAAACAAAGTGTACTCAATTGAATACCAAAATTTATTTTTCTGATCATTTAGAAAAAATAAAATGTGACAACTCTTTATTTTATCCAATATTCTCTTTCTATTCAATAAGAGGTTTAATTGAATATGGTTATGAACCCAATATTGGATTTTGGATCAGTAAGAAACATGAATTAGATAAAATTGAATAATAATAACAATAAATAACAACAAGTTATTGCCAAAAGTGGGACCGATGGAAGTAATTGGACGTTTGTGATTCTATTTCTCTCCACCTCCCAAAGCCCGAGACCGCTAGCAGAAACTGTAAAAGTAAAAACATATAAAACGATTATAACAATGTAATTGATATTAATGCTTCAATTAGAAACAGGAAATAAAAAGTCAGTAACTATAAATATTCTTGTAATTTATTTTTTAGCTGTTTACATTATTGTAGGGCAGGTTAAGGTGTATAAATTTGGTCATTATGGATAGACTCAAAAATGTGGAAAATTAAAGAAAGAATATAAACTTAAAGAATAATATAAACTACAATGAAGAAAATCATCTTTTTCACAATCCTATTATGTTGTATTTGTAGCCTAAACCTTTCTGCTCAAAATAGTAGTAATAATTTTGATACTTCTTTAAACGAAGTAAAAACTTGGTTTAAAGCCTGGGATATAGTTTACAAAGACGTTTATCAACTAAAAGAAATTAAGCCTGTCGATTTTGTATTGTTTGACGAAACCTATGTTTACACCACTTCAAAGCTTACAGGTAAAGACGCTGTTGCTATTGTAGGACCAAGTTTATCCAATAAAAATTTAATTTGGATGAAAAAAGAACATAATGGTAAAATTATGCTGCCTAATAGCAAAGAAACGGAAGTTGGTATCATGTCATATGCTTCAGAGGTTGAGAATGGAAATGCGTACTTTGTTATGCCGTTAACGAGTTATTGGCGTAAAAATAAAGTGGATGACCACGGTATAGGTATAGACACATTAGTTAATTATGTCTTCCTTCATGAATTTGCACATACACAACAGATGAAGAGCCTAAATGACATCGGTAAGGTAATGGAAGCCTATGAAAAAATACACCCAAACGACAAATTGGATGATGATATGCTTCAATATTATTATGAAAATGACAGCATTTACTTAAAAGAATATAAAATAGAAAGAGATTTATTTCAGCAGGCTGCATTGACGAAAGATAAAAATAAACGCGTTGAATTGGCAAAAAAAGCACTACAGCTATTAAAACGCAGGCAGATCAATTGCCTTAAAAAGGATGGACGGGATATTGCCAAAATAGATAACTTTTGGCTGACATTAGAAGGGATAGGAGAATACACTGCATTTTCCTGGCTTATCCACCCCAAAGGGGCAAATTTTTCAGTTGAGAAAGCTTTAGAAGCAAGGAAGACTAAAAAATGGTGGTCACAAGAGCAGGGTTTTGATATAATTTTATTACTCTCCAGGTTTATGGAACCCAAACAGTTTTCTAAATATATGTTTGGACAGACATTAACAACAGCTGTTGATTTACTCGAAAAACAACTCAAAAAACAGCATTAAAAATCAGTAACATCAGTTAAGAAAAATAACGGTTGACGTGCTTCTATAAACATTTGAATAAATGTAATATTCAGTATACTAAGAAACTTAGTGCTTTATCCTTCTTCATTAAGCCGTAAAAGTATAACTACCTAATCCTACAATCCGGAATTTTTATATGCTACAAAAATAAAGTTAGGAAATTTGCTAATGCCAGATAGTTATTTAATACTACTTAGCAGACCAAATTACTAAGTTCACAGATTTTTTTTGATTAAATGAATATCATATTTGTACTTTGATGAAAATTAAACCAGTGATGAAAATAATTTTATTATCGCTTTTTTAATAGAAAGTTTAATTAAAATATATTAAAACAAAATCATGACTCTAAAATCTTTTTTCACTGGAACCACACCATTAGCCTTAAACGGTGGTATTCTAATTGCAAGGGTAGTTGTAGGCACCTATTTTATTTTGCATGGGCATGAACTTTTTAATCTTAAAGCCATGGAAGGATTTGCAGGATATTTATCAAAAGACCTTCATTTGCCTTATCCTTTACTAATGGCCTATTTAAGAACAGCTGCAGAATTATTTGGCGGGATAATGTTAGTATTAGGTTTGTTTACGAGGGTTGGTGCTTTTTTAATCATGTTTACAATGTTGGTAGCCACTTTTACAGCAGGAAAAGGGGATATTTTTGGCGAAGCAGAAATGACAGTTGTATACGCTGCTTTTTGTCTCACTATTTTATTGATCGGGTCAGGAAAATATTCTTTAGAACACCATTTGTTTAAAAAACAAAATAATTCAGGTAATTAAGTTAGCTGTGTAAATCTGCTAGAAAAGGTTCTCATGATTTAATACAGCTATGTCACCTTTATCTATTTATCTTTAAATGTTACTATCATAAATCTCTTAATCTAAGGGATTTTTTTTATTTTAGCAATCAGTAAAACCAAAATACCATGCGTAGAATTTTTTTCCTGATTGCGCTATTTGTTTGCAACCTGCCTTTTGCTCAAATAGTAAAAAATAAGCCTAAAAATAGTATTTATAAAGTAAACGGAAAAGAAGTGGCTCAATTTTTAGAAACATTGTCTTCAGATGCATTTGAAGGAAGGGAATCC
>DASVUQ010000166.1:0-6842 GCA_036386975.1 Flavobacterium sp.
CGGCTGTGGGCTTTCCGCTACGATCACTCACGCGGGCAACCGGTAACCGGAGATATTACAATAAAAAAGAATTGCTTTTAGGCTAGCCTGTTTTTGTTATAAAAGCAGAAAAACCAAACTTTTAGTTAAATGCAATTTAGCTGTAGTGTTAAAATCAGTAAATTCATTATGTTTTTCTAATATAATACAATTTACTTTACTATTTTTGGCTATTCAACAGTATTGATGTGCCCGGATCATCAAGCCAAAGCCAGAAGAAATGAAAATAGCATTATTATTTTTATTCATCCCAATAGCTACTTTTGCACAAGTAAACCTTTCGGGCGTACCGCAGCCGGCACAATTCCAGCGGTACGACAATCAGGACCGGTTTAATCCGAATAATAAAAATGTTACTCCGGGCGGAAATCCTATTTACAACAACAATCAGCAGCAGCGCCAAAACGAACAGATGATGCGTGAAGCTGAACAGCACCAAAGGCAGCAACAGGAAATAATTGATGATGCTGTTCGGGAAATGAATGCAACAGTACCTATCAATTATGATCTTCCTTCTTATTCCACTGTTTCAGGAACATCTTATTATTATGAAGTTTATGATAGATTGATACAAATTGACACCAATAATCTGTCTGTAAAAGACATTAATTTTCAGATTGAAAATGCCTATTTTGAAAACAAACAAGACAAAGCACAATTTGACCAGGTCATAAAGAATTCAGGCGATTTTATTCTATCGAAAATGAAAGAGCTGAATTATGACCTGCAAAGTAATTCTGCTAAAAACTTTATGCTGTTTCAATTTTTTTCAGAAACGCTACAACTAAAGTCCAACGGCTTGAAACATACCGCTTTTCAATATGATTTTGACGATTACATGGGTGTAAAAGAGTATTCTAAAATGTTTGTTTCAAAACTACTTGCCACCAAAACAGGGCAATGTCATTCCATGCCGTTACTCTATTTAATCCTTGCCGAACAAATAAATGCTGAAGCATTTTTGGCGTTTTCGCCAAACCATTCCTATATCCGTTTTCGGGACGATAAGGGCAAATGGTATAATATCGAACTTACCAACGGAATGTTTTCTACCACTTCCTATATTTTACAATCGGGTTACATAAAGTCAGAAGCATTACAAAACAAAATCTATATGCAAAACCTATCTAAAAAAGAATTGCTCTCGCAATTCTGTGTAGATCTGGCCAACGGCTATACCCATAAATTCGGTTACGATGAATTTGTACAAAAATTAATTACAAAAGCATTAGCGCTTTATCCAAACAGCATTAGTGCCCATATGGTCCAGTCCAATTTAGATACTGCCCGTTTTGAATATGTAATGTATCAACTCGGCATTAATCCCCGCAAGAAAGAAGAATTGCAAAATATCCGTTATTTCCCGGAAGCAGTGGATTTGCTTGATAAAGTAAACCGGCAATATGATTTTGTGGATAATTTAGGCTACGAACACATGTCAGATGAAGCCTATCAAAACTGGCTGCGGTCAATGAAAGAGCAACAACACATTCAGGACAACGAAACCATCAGGAAACAATTTAAAGGTTTAGTCATTAAAAAATCATCCAAAAACTAAAATGAAAATATATTTTACCTATTGTTTCTTCTTGCTCTTCACATTTTGCGCTGTCGCACAAAACGAGGAAAAACTGTTTGAACAAAGTTACGCCCTGCTCCATGATATGATAAGGAATGAGGGCAATTATAGTTTTAAGAAAGCCGTGTTTTCAGTTGAAAATGCGTATTTCAATAATAAATTAGATACTGCATTTGTCAATAAAGAAATTAAAACGCTAACACATCTTTGCCAATCACTAATCCAAAACCGGTTTCTGGCTTATGTAGAAAACGATAAAGAAAAAGTAAACAAATGGGCATCTGTTTATTCGGTCATGTGCGATACAATCCCTTTAGTCATTAAAGACAAACCATACAAATACATTCCTTTTGGTTATGACTTCAACGATGTTTTCGGGCGTAACGATTTAGCCAATATGTCGGTTACAAAATTGCTCCATACACGAAAAGGGAATTGCCATTCGTTGCCCTATTTGTATAAGATCCTTGCAGAAGAATTAGGGACAACGGCCCATTTATCGTTAGCACCAAACCACGTTTATATAAAACACCAGAACAAAAAACACGGCTGGTTCAATACCGAACTCACCAGCGGGATTTTTCCAAACGACGCATGGATCATGGCTTCGGGTTTTGTGCATCTCGATGCCATTACCAACGGCGTTTATATGAAAGCACTAAACAATAAAGAAAGTATTGCACTTGTTTTGATCGACCTTGCCAATGCTTACAAAAGTATTTATCCTGACAACGACGGAACATTTGAACTGAAATGTGCGGAAACAGCACTAAGTGCCTATCCGAATTTTGCCACCGCGCTGATCCTTAAAGCCGAAATCCATAAAAAGCAGGTGGAAAAAGAACCGGACACAGCAAAAGCGAAATTGCTTTTTACAGCTTTAGAAAAAGAATACGGGCACATCCACAAAATCGGGTACCGGTTTATGCCCGAAGCCATGTATATGCATTGGCTGGTTACATTAAAAACAGAGAAAGACAAGTACGAAAACAAGAAATTAAATAACTTTAGCAAAAATTGATTATGAGAAAAATTTATTTTTTACTGCTTTGCTTCTTCACTTTTGGTGTGCTTTCAGCACAGGAAAAGTTGTCTAAAGAAGAACAGGCACGCCGGGAAAAGAACATACAGGCAGGCAATCCGTTTGCAAAATTTGGCTACAAGGCCAAAGTAGCCACTTTAAGCAAAGGCAAATACCTTGAAGTTCATGATCTGGACAGTATTGTAACCATTGGTTCGGTCCGTTACCATGTCGATAAAAACCAGATCGTTGGTACCATTGTAATCGATGCCACCGATATGTATGCGCGGCCTATTGGCGACACGCCAAGCCGTTGGCTCTCGCCTGATCCATTGAGTGAGGAGTTTACAAGTTGGTCGCCTTATACGATGTGCTTTGATAATCCTATGAAATTTGTTGATCCAACAGGTATGGCACCAACTGATTGGTTTAGAGATTTAAAAGGAGTTATGCAGTTTGATCCTAAAGTTCAGTCACAAGCAGATTTAGGGAATAAAGGAACTTATGTTGGCGATACAGCTAAAGAAACTACAAAAAATGGAGGAACTGCTAATTATAGAGAAGATGGGAGTATTTTGTATTCTAATGAAAAGGATGCTTATTCTAGGATATGGAATAATACACGTGATGCAGGAAGAGAGCAAGTTGGAGTTATTGGAGATAAAGGAGTCTTGGTTTTACCAGATTATAAAAACAGTGGGGCAAGTGGAAGTATAGGTAAAGAATTTGGATACAGTTTTAAAAATGGAAATTTGCAAGATCCATTAACTGGAAAATCTTTTAATACTATAGGAACTGTTCATGCACACTTAAGCGGTAGTGAGCCATCTACATATACTGGTGATGGATGGGGAGATTTAGGCGTAGCATCTATGGTTACTCCAAATAAACCTGTTTTCGTTATGCAAAATGAGAAAGGAGTTAATGGGCTAAGCGTAATTTTTTCATCACCATACACAAAAGGAACTCCAATAAATTATAGAGTTTGGGATGTAACTAAACTTTTCCCTAATATAAATTCAGACAATATTCAAAGAAATACAAGTTTGCGAAATTTTGCTAAATCTATTGATTGGAAAGCGAATCTTAAATAAATACACTATGAGAACACTAATTTTTTTTATTATTTCATTATTTTTAATCTCTTGTACAGATAAAAAAGATGATTTATCTTTAAAGCCAAATGCTACGATGTTAAAAATACTGGATGATTTTGTTAGAGAAAATGCTTGTGAAGGATGTATTTATGAACTTTATATAAATAAAGAAGACCCTCACAATTATGTTACGCTACTTTATGCTGGAAAACAATCTTTAACAAGAGAAGAAAATTTTAATAACCAACAAGAGGCACTTTTTACCGTTAAGACTTCTAATGGCACAGTATTTAATATTTATACAGGAGCCGAATACTATTTTAAAAAAGCTTCAAGTAAACAAAATAAGATTTTAGATACTATACAATATGATAATACTAAAAATGCAATTTTAGTAGTTAAAGATAGCTTCGGTAAATTGACTATAAATAAACGAACTTTTGCCTACCCGTTTATGCCGCTTCCTAAGCCAGAAGTAGATGTAAAAGATATCATAATGACTAAGGATAGTATTAATAATTAAATATTTTGAAGAGAAACAACATTCTTAGAGCATTGAAATAAAACATTAACTAACTAAAGCAATAAATAAAATTTGAGTATCATTATTTTATTAATAAGAAATCTTATTATAATAGACTCATTCATAAGATACGGTAGTAAGGCACCGGTGGCCACGTTAAGCAAAGGCAAATACCTTGAAGTCCATGATCTGGACAGTATTGTAACCATTGGTTCGGTCCGTTATCATGTCGATAAAAACCAGATCGTTGGTACCATTGTAATCGATACCACCGATATGTATGCCCGGCCTATTGGCGACACGCCAAGCCGTTGGCTTTCGCCGGATCCATTGAGTGAAGAGTTTTCTGAGTGGTCTCCTTATACTTTTGTTTTTAATAACCCTTTGCAATTTGTTGACCCTGATGGTAGGGCGCCATTGCCGTATAACGATGATATAATTACTAAAGTTTCTAATAAGAAAGGAGATGCTCATTATGTTCAAAGAGATGTAAGTATGAGGATGACCTTAACAGTTGTAAATTCTAACGGAGCAGATTTGTCTAAAACAATGTTCAATAAAACATCAGGAACAGTAGAATTATCAGGTTTTTCAGGTAATGCTCAAAAAGATTTTAGGGGTAATGACATTACAACAAATGATAATTTAAAAAGTGTATCAGTAGAATATAAAGTAGTAAGTTCTTTAAAAGATGTTGGCAAAAATGATCACGTTATGATGTTAGTATCTAGTATACCCAAATTAGCTTCAGACAAAAGTAGTGGTGAACCAGTTGGAAGAGCTGAATTAAATGGTAGAATAAGTGCTGTTGAAATTGGTACAATAAAAAATAACACATTTAATAATACTGCCTCACACGAATTAGGTCATAATTTAGGGTTAGAACATTCTAATGGAGGATTAATGCACCCTACTTCAAATAATTCATTTTCCACTAGTACAAGAGAAAGAGGAGAAGCTGTTTATAATCAAGTAGGTCCACTGCAAGGTAATGGTACTTATATACAATCACAAAATAGTAATTTTTATAATACTAATATAAAAACACAAGTGAATAATTTTATCTCAAATAATAAAATAAGATAATGAAAAATATAATATTAATAACTTGTTTACTTATAAGTATAGTTTTTTCAGGTTGTAGCAATAAAAAAAATAAAAAAATTGATATGAGTATATATACAATTGAAATACCATACAATTGGAATGAAATAAAAATTAATGGCATTGATTCTGATGTAAGAGCAATTTTAACTTCTTCTGGGGATACAATTATAAGTGATTATGGGAGATATTCAGAGAAATTTGAGGAAACCAATAAAGTTTTTTCTAAAAAGCAAATACTAAAGTATAAAGCTTTGGGAATGGAAACAAAAAATTTATTTTGGTCAAACATACCAGAGATAGATCAGGCACAAGGTACATTTTTAAATGAATATTACATGTATGAAACTATTGATAATTATAATGTAAAATTTAGAATTTCAAAAAGAAACAACAAAGGCGTTACTGGTATTTCAATTGATAGCGTTTTTAAAACAAATAATAGATTAACAATTTCTTCTAAAAATTTAAATAAAACAGAAAAGGACCTGTTAGTAAGTTCTTTTTATTCAATAAAATTTAAAAAACAATAATATGCAAAACAGATATTAAATATTTTTAAAGAAATTTAAAAAGAATTTTAAAAAATCTAATAGTATTATAACCATAAGGATCCATTGCGCTGAGATGTAACAAAAAGCAGATCGTAGGCAACATCGACACGCCAAGCCGGTGGCTTTCGCCGAATCCATTAAGTGAAGAGTTTTCTGAGTGGTCTCCTTATACTTTTGTTTTTAACAATCCATTAAAATATACTGACCCAACAGGAATGGCACCAGAAGAATGTTGTCCCGATCTTGTTAAAGCCTTTAAAGGTATTTATAGTTCTGTAAAATCTGAAGTTGTAGGGACATACAATTTTGTAACTTCGGATGCGTATAAATCTAGCACCTGGAAAGGTGCAGGTAATCTTTTACTAGGCACAATGGCTATGAGTGGTCCAACAGGAAATATTGGAAACGCTTATGCAATTGACGCTCAATTTGGGACAAATTCTGTTGGTGCCGCTCAGGGAATGACGGCATCACTGGAAAGTTTTTATAGTGATTTGGGTAGCGGTGATACTGAAAAGGTTGCGGGCGCCGTTACCACAGCTGCACTAATTTTTGCCCCTTCTAAATTGGATGATTTAGCTAAAATTAGCAAATTAAGTAAAGTTGACAATGTCCTAAAAGAGACTTTAACAAGTACAGGCAATATCACTAGTAAAACAGTTTTAAATAGTAGTGAAGCTTTAGAATCTGGTATTAGACATGTGGGAAGTAATTATAGTGAAATTGGAAAAAAAGGTTCAGGCGTTTACAGAAGTAATATAGCTAACAAAAATGGTACATTTAACCAATTTAGAATGGATAATAATTCTTTAAAAGGAAGTCATCAACCTAATATACCGCACGTGCATTTAGAAATAATTCATCCTAGTAAAAACAAACCAATTATAAATAATCATATACCTTTTAAAGATTAATGGAATTAAAA
>DASVUQ010000167.1:0-4657 GCA_036386975.1 Flavobacterium sp.
CATTTAATACCGAAGGGACTTGTCCTGCGGGGGCATAATATTCCTTGCCGTTATTTGTAGAGGTTACTATTTGAATCTTCGAAAAGTTGGTTCCCGCCTCAATTAATTTTATTTTCGTATCCTTCTTAATACGTCCGGGGAAGGCCTTATGCAATACTTTTCCAATAGGTACTTTTATATACTTTTTCTCTGCATCGGTATCAGCATCCTTCTCACCGTTAGTTAGAAAAGAAGTCACATCCTCTGGAGTAAAAACTTCTACATGCACAATAATCGATGATTACTTAACCCTCTCCAAAACCTTCTTAGGAATCTTTGCTTCCTTGCCAGATTTTTTCATGAGGTCGATGTATTTGTTGTAAGAGGTTTTAGCTTCATCATAAGATTTTACATCCCAATATGAGTCAGCTAGATTTATATATGCTACAGTTCTATCGGGAAATTTTTTAACTACTTCCTCTAAAATTAATTGTGCTTTACCATCTTCAGTTTTTGTTTGTTGTAAATAATACCCCAGATCATTATATTTACCAACGTTTTCCTTTGAGATGGGTACCAGCTTAATAAGCTCTAAAAATGTATAGAAGTCTTCTTTGACAGTGACATTAGCAATAGCTTTGATCTCCATTTTTGTAAATTTATATAATGATTCAGATAGCAATTTCTCCGCTGAGATCTTTCGTTGTGCATTACTTTGTGGGATGATATTATTTAAAACTTTGCCTGAAATTGATATTGCCTTAGTTGGGTATTCGAGCTCATATTCAGAGATGGGTCCATATGATATTATATGTTGACAAATTTTATCTAAAATCCATGTCTTAGCTTCTTGATTATAATTATAAAAATGGGTTTCAATGGTTTTAAAATTTCCACAGCAAAACCCAGTGATAGAAATTACACCGTTATTTTTATTATAGACGTCTGCATTCTTGAAGTATTGTTCATCAGAAAAAAACTCTGGAGTGATTGTAAAACTCTCAACCTTTTCCATCTTATTGCCCTTATTCAAAAATATCTGGACACTAAGTTTTCCTTCTGATTTTTCTCTCAGTAAAAAATCTTTATTGTCATCGCGATCGAAGTCACCAAATAAAGTGTCTTTTTTTATTTGAGCTGAAGTGGAATTGTCTAGATTAGTAGTCAAAAATAGGATTATGACAATATTTTTGGTTATTTTGAACATAATTAACTTCAATAAGTTCGGCAGATTTTTGGAGTAAATTCTCAGCAATTGTCGATTAGTTGAGCTTTTATTTTTTTGAACATGATGGATTAGTAAGGCTACTTAACCGTTATACCTACTAGGTGATCTCGCATTTCAAAACAGTGAGTTCATTAGTAAATGATAATTCTAGACCAAATAGTTTAATCTGCGTATTTATATATTCCTCTCAATACCCCATCGCCTTGTCTATTCAATTTAATATCTGTGCTGCCTCCGTTGTAAAAAAATTCAATTAGTAATTGATCCGAATTCTGCCATTTATATTCAATTGATATGAGACCTTTGTCGTCTACTTTCACAAGTTGGTTTGATTTTGGTAGAACCTTCAATAGATATTTTGAATCTGCTATCTCTTTACTGTTTATTAGTTGTGTATATGCATTAGTGATGGACGTATTTTCAAAGAAACACTCTTTGCCTGAACCCATTTCAATTGTTATATCCTTACAGTTATCAACCTTCGCACTCTCAGAAGTTTTTCCACCCTCTTTTTTGAAAGAGAAATAGAACGCACCATATTCTAATACTATTAGGTGTGTAGGAAATATTAAGATTCTTTTAAATGGATTTTCGCAGTTTGATAAATAAAGAATTTTTAAGCTGTCTTGCAGTTTTATCTGAAAAGAATCCATAAAAAATCTATTGATATCACTAGAATTATTGACTTTGCCATAAAAAAATAGCTTAGTTGGTGTCACCTCAATTCTATAGTTTGATTTACAGATATCACCGATCGTTAAAAATTCAGGGGTCGTGTTGATTGTTAATTTGCTATAAATTGTGTCTAATTGTGCCTGATTATAAAAGTATTCCTTATTACCTTTAAGACCATCAATCGCTACTCCTTTGTTAAATTTCCAATGGCCCTCAGCTAAGTATTTTTCATCCTTAACTTGTGGATTTTCGTGATTTTCAATTTTTCTATGATTGACAGTTGCAATGGTTTTATTTTCGTGCTCCTTTTTTCAAGGGTGCTTTTTTTAGTATTGCAGTTATAAAAGAAAAATATTATTACGAATAAAGAAACGTTAAATTTTTTCATTTTTTGTTTAATTATTTAGCTTATAAACATTATGGAGAAACATTTCATTTTCACCTTTTCTTCTCTTTCAAGGCCAAGTGTCCCGTCATTAGTAATATCTAAAAATTCGACTGCGGCGGCATCATATAACTCTTGTTTAAATTTGCCTTGAGATTTGGACATTTTGTGAAAGATCCTATATTGAATATTAAAGAGACCAACGCATCAAATTCATATTGATGTAATCTAACTGAAACATTATTTTTTATTATCCCTTCAAATCTTGCAAGTTCAGTTTTGAAAAGTTGATTAGCTTTTTCTCGTGTGATACCATTCCTAAATTCACTAGGTATAACAATGTTTTCACACTTATCTCTTGCTATAAGATGGCCAAATCCAATTGTACAATAGCCTTCGGAATCGTTATAAGCAAATTCTTTATAACTCTCATAGCTTTTTATAAAGTCAATGCCTTTTGGTGAAGTCTTCAAACTTACAATATCTATTCGATCGGTAGCTGTTTGTGCTTCAAATAAATTTTCATAACCCTCTCTTAAGATTGCAATTGGATCCAATAAATCTTCTCTTCGTTTAAATGGCATTTGTGCTTGATCCGTCAATGGCTTAATTATATTGAGTCCAGAGGAACTTGAGTAATGCTCAAAATGTAGCATGTAAATTTGCTGACCAGGAATGACACTGATGCCAACCAATGTCCCAGTAGTACCAAGTTTATCACCTTGCTTAACCGTTTCTCCGGCCTTCACAGTCACGGTTTTAGGGTCCAATTCTCCATATCTAATTAAAAATTCTCGCCCATCTTCTGTACGATGATAGACTGTAACCTGATGGGTTTGAGCGTAAAAGTAACTTCGGAGGAGTCTTTGACGCTTTTCAAACCTTTTTTGTTAAAAACATCTTTTCTAGCTTCGGTGTCGGTAAGCTTATTGCGATCAGGTTTCTCTTCGTAGATTTCGGTAAGGTCAGAAGTTAGGGTGTAAATTTCGTTTAATACCGAAGGGCCTTGTCCTGCGGGAGCAAAATATTCCTTGCCGTTATTTGTAGAGGTTACGATTTGAATCTTCGAAAAGTTAGTTCCCGCCTCAATTAATTTTATTTTCGTATCCTTCTTAATACGTCCGGGGAAGGCCTTATGCAATACTTTTCCAATAGGTACTTTTATATACTTTTTCTCTGCAGCGGTATCAGCATCCTTCTTACCGTTAGTTAGAAAAGAAGTCACATCCTCTGGAGTAAAAACTTCTATTTTTATTGAGATCAAATATGATTATTTTACCCTATCCAATACCCTCTTAGGGATTTTTGCTTCCTTGCCAGATTTTTTCATGAGGTCTATGTATTTCTCATAGGCGGTTTTTGCTTTAGCGGTGTCTTTCAGGCCCCAGTATGCATCTCCTAGGTTGACGTAGGCGACTGTATGTTCTGGAAATTTTCCAGTAATTTTTTCTAATAAGATTGAAGCTTCATGAAAATTTCCACTTTGTTCCAGAAAATATGCAATATCATTTAAAGGTAAAGGCGCTTTGAAGTCTGAGACAGAACTAAAAGCTAAATTTTCGGTTAAGTTAAGATATATAAAAACATCATTAGGAGAGTTTTCCAAATATTCATATTTCCCGATAAGACTACCATCTTCATAGAAAACTGGGATTTGCCGTGCTTTTTTGAGACAAATTTCCTCATTGAATTTTTGGACCTTAGAATAAATTTGAACTTGGTGCTTGCAACTTTTCCCTTTTATTAAATCATAATTAATAAGAGTTCCTAGTTGTTCAACATCTGTATAATCTTTATTGTGATAAAAAATAAACCATCCAAAATCAACTTGCTTCTCGCTATCATACGAAAAATTTCCTTCTTTGAGAATTCTTAGTTTTTCGTTTACCCATTGAAGTTTGACTATGTTCTTTGATTTAATAACTGAGGCAGAGTAGTCATAGATTAGATAAAAAATATTTTTAACATTACTTCTTTTTATCAATGTATTATTGGTATTGATTATATTCTCTACCTCATGTTTTTTGCCATTATCTAGAATCACCAAAATGTCATTTTTGATATAAATTGTGTCTAATTTAACCTCATTGGTGTAATTAGTTGCATTAACCGTTAAAATTGTTAACGATTCAAACAATAATATAAGAGAAATTAAAAATCGCATTTTTCTATTTTTAAGCATTTTTCAATTTTTTTTGCATATCCTTCGACGATTGCCGCCTTATCAAGACCGTTTATGACCCTTCGAGCGTTCAGATAGTCCGTTTTTCTTTCATTTATATATTTACCTAATTTCTTGCCAGAAAAAATTCCTTCCTCTGAACCATATACCATAATTTTTACTGCTAACTCAAAGTCCATGGCTTTATCTGGGTTGTCTAATAAATCTA
>DASVUQ010000168.1:0-15815 GCA_036386975.1 Flavobacterium sp.
GTCCTTAGAAACAAATTTTCTACCGTAGGTAAAGATACCCAGAGAGACGAGGGCGTTGTTTTTCATACTGCTATACCACCGATCCAGGATTTAGGACAGACTTACCATTGCTAATGCTTTGGCTTGATCGTCACATACCAACATCAAAGTCGTTCAAAGGAAAAACATATACAGTAGATACTTATGTTACTGTGAACAAAATAAGGCTATACATAAAAAAGGTGTATTATTAGAGAAATACAGAAAAATTATTCGAGCCTATGAAATAAAATCAAAACATTTGCACTTCTTTGGTTAACTTGTATATATCTTACTCCCTTACAATTTCAATCTTTCTGCGAATTTCATTCCCCAGTTCATCTACCACAGTAATATAATGCACTCCTGAATTGGCTATAACAGGCATTTCATGAAATGTTTTTGTCTCGCCTTTATAGACATCATCTACATACCAGAACAGCTTTATTTCCCTGTTGGCGTGTGCTACTTTTAAAATTACCGGTTGTAACTGGCTATTAAAGTTTTTAGTCAGGTATATTTTGCTATTGGCTTTAGGATAAATAAAATCCATAGCCGTTACCTGGGTAGCCATACAGTCTTGCCTGAAAGGGGGCAACTGCTGGTATTCTATATGTTGATTTTTATAATACCATTCCATCACCGGTGGCAGGATAAACCATTTCTTAGTCACTATATTTTCGATTCGCTCACAACTGCTGTTTACCCGGTATTGCCCGGTTTTGTCTAAGTGAACTGTTTTATGATAAGGGCAAATACTGGTAGTTTTTCCTTTTATCGAAACCAATTGTTTTTCTTTTGGGCAGTCTTGCTGTGCCAGATATCCGCTAAGTTGACAAACTTCTACCTCTTCTAAATCATTTAATGGGGTTTCAAACCATTTTTTCCTTGGTAACAAATTAAAAATATCAAATAAAATAGGGGCTGCGCTTGAAACTCCTGTCAATGACGGCCTGCCTTCACCGGAAGCGTTACCTACCCAGACACCCACTACATATTTGGAATTCGTGCCTATAGCCCAGGCATCACGGTTTCCGAAACTGGTTCCTGTTTTCCAGGCAATTTTAAGCGAACTATCGTAGAATTTCCAGGCTTCGTCCCCTTCTGGCCGGTTAACTTCTTCCATGGCATTATACGTCAGCCAGATGGCGCCTGCTCCAAGTATTGTTTTTTCATAACTTTCCTTTCCCAAATCCGGTTCAATACCAAATTTATAGTTGAGTTCTGCAAATTCAAGGGTCCTGTATTTTCCCTGGTTTTTATTAAAATAATTTATGGTTGAAGAAAGCCCGGCATACGTCCTGCATAGATCCCATAGATTACTCTCCGCCCCGCCCAAAATTAATGATAATCCGTAATGGCCCGGAGGTTTGGAAACATCCCTTAATTGAAACTTTTGCAGTTCTTCATAAAATTTACTGATCCCAAAGTCCTGCAACATCAAAACGGCAGGGATATTTAATGATCGGGACAAGGCACGGTGTGCAGGGACTGCCCCATCAAAAGTCAGGTTAAAATTTTCCGGTGTAAACCCGGAAATTTGTGTAGGCACATCGGCTATCAACGTATTGGGCAATAACTCACCCTCATCGAGCATGGCAGCATATAAAAGTGGTTTTAAAATACTTCCGGTACTTCTTGGGGCATTAATAATATCCACATCTTTCTGGTGATTGGCATCTGTAGGCGCATTGCCAACATAACTCATAATGTTTCTGTTGGAAACATCAATAACCAGAATGGCCAGATTATTTATTTCATTTTGCTTGTACTGGTTGTAATAATATTTCGCTATCTGGTTGACCCTATTTTGCAACGCCATTTCAATAGTCGTCTTAACGCGTTGCCCTTCCTGTTTTTTAGCAATATGCTGAAGCAAATGAGGTGCAATTTGCGGCAGTTCATAAGGCTTTTGCGGTAAAGGTTCTACAACAGAAAGTTCATACGTTTGCTGGTCAATAACATTTTCGTTTTTTAATTTTAACAACAACTTATCCCTCTTTCTGCGTAATTTTTCCTGGTTTTTACCCGGATAAATCAGGCTTGGTGCATTAGGCAATACCGCTAAAGTAGCTGTTTCTGCCCAGGATAACTGATGGGACTGCACACCAAAGTAACGCCAGGATGCCATTTCCAGCCCTACTACATTTCCGCCGAAAGGCGCATGGGCCGCATATAAATCAAGGATTTTATTTTTTGAATGCTGTATTTCAAGCCTTGTAGCCAGGATAACTTCAATAATTTTTTCAAAATACGTCCGGTTTTTTCCTTTTCTGGACAAGCGTATTACCTGCTGTGTTAATGTACTTCCGCCGCGGACTATTTTCCCGGCTTTACTGTTCTGCCGTATCGCACTAACCATAGCGGCGGGATTAAACCCCGGATGTTGATAGAAATACTGGTCTTCAAAATAAATAATGCATTTTCTGAATTTCTCCGGTACACTATCCTGTGCCGGAAGACGCCATTGACCGTCATTGGCGATTTTAGCGCCCAGCAACTCCCCTTCCCTGCTCTCAATTACAGTAGCATAAGGCGCTGTGAATAATGTGTTGGGCAAACAAAAATAATAAGCGATCAAAAGGACGAATGCAATAGATGATTTTATTTTATTGCGTTTTATCCTGTTTATAATGCGTTGAAAAAACAGTTTTAATTTTATTTTCAAAATCTTGATTGTTAATCCCTGACAGGTTTTATAAAGAACCTGTCAGGAAGAACCATTTATTATTTTACTACTTCTACCCAGAAACCTTTAGTCCTGGCTAAAAAAGAATTATCATACATGGCCTCACACTGTACTCCGGGTAAATAATATTTCCCAAGATAGGATGCATTTAATAGCACACGGAATACCTTAGTTTCGTTTGCTCTTAAACCAAAATAGAAATTAGTCCTGTCATCCCGGATATCAATATGGTCGGCAATATTGTTCACCGCATCCCCATAATCGGTAAACCGTGTATTTACAATTTCAAAACCGGAAGGCAAAATCTGGGTAAGCGCCACATTATCTACACGCTCATTTTTTTGATTTTTTACCGTGACTTCGGCAATAAATTCTGTCCCCTGATTGATGGTAGAGACATTAATGATCTCCCCTTTTCTACTTTTAAAAATGATACTCGCCAAAGCATTGTATTGGACTTCCTGCTCCTGTCCTACCGGAAGGATGCCTGAATTCAGTATGCGTACATAGACGGTATTATTTTTATTGTTCTTAATCGTAATCCCATTTTTACCTGTTTTTATCACCAGGTTACGGTTAGCAATTGATTTCGCTGTTTTAATATTCTGTGATTTGCCGTCTTTAGTGAAGTTAACATCTATACCTTTTGTTCCGTTACTTTTTGCAAATTGTGACATGGCATACAAACAATAGGCAGTTGTCTGTGTACTCATCCACTGATCACTGGACAATTGCCGGGCCAGTTTTATAGCCGTTTCAAATGCCCTCTGTTGCTGTCCTAACAACAATAAAGTTTCCAGGGTCATGGCACGGTTTCTGTCGCTGGAGCCGTAATAAAAATAATCGTATTTATTGTATGTTTCGTCTATACTACTTTTCGACAGTAATGTCATACCTGCTGCTTTCTGTCCTGCTAAAGCATACGCTGAAGCCAATCGTAATTTAGTTTCATTGGCGATGCCCGATGTTTCTCTCAGCCTGTTCATCGAAGATAAATCCGGGGCACCTGCTAAAGCGAGTGTATACAATCGATAGGCCTGCGCCAGGTCATTGCCGTATTGTGGTAAAAAACGCCATTTTTTAGCTTCTTTTTGCTGGTATGAAATCCACTTTGATTTGAAATTAATAGGTAAGACATATCCTTTTTTCTCTGCTTCGATAAGAAAATGCCCGGCATAAGAACTTCCCCAATCATCGGCAACTGCATCTCCCTGCCAATAGGAAAACCCGCCATTAGATAATTGAAAACTTCCCAGTCTCGTGATACCTGCGGTAACATTTTTCTGGATTTGTTGCTGACGTGCAGCATCAATATCTACCACATCATTAAGGTATAATTGCGGAAATACTGCCGATGTTGTTTGTTCTACACAGCCATGCGGGTAGGCAATAAGATACTGTAGCCTTCTGTTAAAATCAATTGTCGGAATGGATGAAACTTCTAACTTGGCACTATTCGTCCCGGCCACACCAAACGTTTCCCATGAAATGGTTTGTGTTTTACCGGAAGCCAGGATAACATCTTTATAGGTATTGGTTATTGGATTAGGATTGATCATATCGATCTCTACATCATAAGTAGATTTTTGTTTTCCGGAAGTCGCGATAATCTGTACTTTTCCGATTCCTGTCCCACTTCCTACTTCGAGATTGAAATACACCATTTTTTCATCGGGGCGGTTAAAACTTACCGTTTGTGAAGTACTTCCGGAAACCCTTAACCCATTATTGGTTTTAATCTGAACGGTTACATTCTTAATATTATTTTCCATTGCGAAAATGGTTACGGGAATAGTAACTTTTTCTGAAGGGGAAATTTTTCTTGGTAACGAAGCAAGTACCATTAACGGGCTTCGTACCGGTGTTGCTTTTTCTGCACTTCCGTACGCACTTGTCGTAGCATCCCCTGCAACGATCATTGTCCTTACGGAACCAATATATTTTGGCAATTTAATCTGATGTGTTTTTGTTTCGCCTTTCGGTAAAAGAAACGGGCCCAGGTAGATTACTACAGGTTTAAAACGATTTGCTTTTTTGGCTTTTCCGCCACCCAGATCCTGGTCACCACCAATACTAAAAATCTGATTGACCCTACCGCCGTATGCACCAATAACATGATCATAAATATCCCATGTTTTTACGCCCAAAGCTTCCCGCGTATAAAAACTGTTCCATGCATTCGGTGTGTCAAAACGGGTTAGGTCCAATAAGCCTTCATCAACTATGGCGATCGTATAGGTCATTGCCTTTCCTGATTTCTCACTAACTTTTAAATTAAAACCCTGCTCCGGTTTTAATACATCCGGCATAACAATTGTCGGTTCAAGAATGGTATTTTTATCTACTACTTCTATCGGTACGATACCATACATTCTTATAGGAGAGTCATTCTTTGTGGTTGCGTGAGGCTGTAATAAAGTAATATTAAAGTAGACATTAGGTGCCATTTCAGCCGTTATGGGAATAGACACTTTTGTTTCTCCTTGTGTCGTTTTTGCCCATACGGTCTGAACGACTTTTGTTCCATTTTCAATGGAAATTAATGCCCTTCCTCCTTCGCTTGAAGGAAAAGAAATGGCTGCGTTTTCACCAACAGCATATTTCTTTTTATCGGTAGAAAAAACCAGCATATTTGCAGAAGAGGCATCAGTATTTTTGGTTTTCCCGGACCACATGGGCCAGTCAATTAAAACCGTTTGTGCCGTTGCATGCCCGTCATTAGGATCGGAAACCCGAATAAGATAACGCCCCCAGTCTTCATCGGAAACTGCAAATTTAAAACTGCCTTTTCCTCTTGCATCGGTGTTGATAATAAATGATTCATAGGATGTTGTGGCATTAGCTGAATTGTAATTGGACAGGTTATCTTCGGACGAATCCCACCACCAGCGCCATTCTACTTTAAAGATTTTAACTTCTAAGTTGCTTACTGCTTTTGGGTTCCCATTTTCATTTACCGTTACTACTTCGAAAGTATTTGTTGCCTGTGTTTCCAGCGTCCCGTATTTATTAGGTTCCGGAGACTTTAATCCTACATATGTTTTGTACGGGGAATACGTTGTCGAAATGACATCGGTACTAAAATCACCTCCTTCTTCATACACTTTTGTAATAAACGCCGCTTTCAACATTCCCGGTGCCAATCCGCTTATTTTAGGGTCAATGGTTACAGCTGCCCTTCCGTTTTCGTCTACTCTTCCGGAGAAAACAGTAACTTCTTCGGTACTGAATTTACGTACCAGGTCATCAAAAGCATGTTTAGGGTAATTTTTGAATGTGGTGGGCTGTTGCGTAAACTTGGCCTGCATTTCCACTTTTAAATTTTTAGCCACAGCTCCGTGCAACCAGGCCACTTCAAGATTGCTGCTGTTAGGGTATGATGAAGAAAGTACCGCTCTTTTAAAAGTATTTTTGATCTTCAGGCGGTTGGGCTTGATGGTTTCTATTTTTATATTCTTATAAAATTTAGCACCGCCCACACTTACCATCGCTTCCCAGCTTCCGGTTGGTGCGTCTGCACTTGTAGAGGCAATAAATTTATAATGATTCATTTCATTGGATGGCTGTACGTCCTGATACGTTACTTTGCCATGTGGGTCTGTGAGCCTGAATTTGATCGGATGGGATTTTGGGATTTTATTGGCTACATCATTTAATATAAAAGACAAATACAAATTGTCACCGGGCCGCCAAACACCCCTTTCTCCATAAATAAAACCTTTAAGCCCTTTTTGAAGCGTTTCCCCGGCAACATCAAAATTACTTATTGATAAGGAAAGCCCATCATCAAGTTTAATATAGGTAGCATTGTTTCCTTTTGTAACAACGGCAAAAAAAGCGAATTTATCTAATTTAAAACTGACTGTCCCATCGCTATTTGTTGTTTTAGTCTCTAATTTTTGTTGTTGAAAACTGTATACTTCAATTTTTGCTCCTGAAACCGGTGCTGTGGTCACAATATTATTAACCGCGAAAAAATACGATTTGTCACCACCCCGTTTTGCAATTACACCTAAATCAGAAGCCAGGATATTTGTTCCTATTGTGGTATTGTAATAATAAGAACTGGTACAGGGATTTTCTCTTTCTTCCCAATTATAAGAATCCTCATAGTAATAATCATCATAAGAATCAGAGTTACTATAATTAACATCATTTTCTTCTACTTCTTCTTCCGGTTCTTTGGCTTCTTCGGCATCACCTGTTTCGCATGGGTATAGGGAATATGCTTTTTTAAAATTGAACTCCACACGATAAATAGCACCCGGCTCGGGTGTGATAATCTTAGTCAGGTCAAGTGCAAACGTATTCCATTTTGACGGATTAATTAAAGTATTCCCTTTTAGGTTTAATGTGGTTTTTGCTATTGGCTGCCCGACCCTCTTCAGGTTTTGTGTCCCATTAAGATCATTGTCCTGAAGAAATTGTAATATATTATTTTTATAAATTTTATATACTTTTACGTCTACGGCACCGAGATTGACTGCTTCAAAATTAAGTTTTAAATTATTAGAACTTGGCAATATGGTTCCGTTTTTGACAAATCGGATTCCTGGTTTTACAGGATCAAAAGTAATTTTTGACGAGTAATTTTGTTTCATTTCCTGGCCATACTGGCTCTCTATCCCCTGAAAAACTTCTACCGTAATTTCTCCTATAACTGCCGGGGATGTTGTTTCCACCGGAGCGACATATTCTACTGCCGGGGCCTCCTCAACTACTTCTGAAGCTTCAGTCTCTTGAGCAACGGTAGTATCTGTAACAACTGTAGCAATATCGACTGCTGCTGTAGCGGTATCGACTGCTGCTTCTGTAGTAGCTTCTTCAACCGCAACAGTTTGTTCCTGCTGTGGGGCTGGTGCCTCAGGAATATCACTATCAAAAAATACTCTTAATACATTACCTTGTGTGCTAAATTTTAAATTACTGGCGTTGTCGATACCAATAAGGCCTTTAAAATCCTGATCTTTTACCAACGGCTCTGAAAAATTGATCAGCAAGGTGTGACTGCCGCCTTCGTCCGCTTCCATTTTCATTACTTTAAAATCCCCTTTGGCAGCTATGGCATAATCCAATTTTCCTTCCCGGTCAATATCGGAATCACTTCCGTCATAGAAAATCTCTAAGTTACCTTCTTCTTCAAAACGCTGGATACTGTCAATAATAAACTTAAATTCTTTACCTGATTTTATACTTTTATCAAATTTAATCTCAAGGTCCTTATTATTATATTTGGCTTTTACCAATTCCATGGCCGATTCTAAATCAAGCACATCTGCGGTTTTGAGCACACAATTCAGGTATTGGTATTCTTTATTATAGGACTGGATATCGTTAGTTTCTATAACAAAATCCTGTTTAATGGTTTTGATACTAAAGTTAAAATCCTCTAAACCTTCTGCTGTTTTCGTTACTTCAGATAAATGCAGCGTGATCTGATATTCCGTATCCTGTTTTAGTTGTTTTTCCGGGATAAATACAATGGTATTATTGGACAGCGCTACTACTTTACCATCGATACTCGGTGAAATATCAAACAAATCATTGTCTAAAACCTGATTGGGCTTCCAGTTCTGCTTGTTGGAAACAAGTACCACACGAATATCAGATTCTGATGACACCATGCCTCCGGTAAAATTGGAAATATAATTTTTGTACAGTAAAAAGTTAGAATTGAAATCGGACGATTTCTTTTTACAGGACTGGAATAAAAAAATACCTAAAATCAGATAAAGTAATGCTTTGGCTCTCATTGTACAAATATTAATTAGTTAGTAGTTTGTGGAAATACCGCTTCTTATTTACTAATTGTAATTGTAGAAGTTAGAAGTACCCCGTAGTAAAGATATAGTAAATCTTGTGATATTTTTAAGACATTATAGTCTTTTTTTAACAAAAAAATGTTTTATCAGCTCTGAAGCTTCGGTAGCCAGGACTCCAGATACAACTACTGTCCTGGGATGTAGCTGCGTTCCCATTACCCTGTACCCCCGCTGATCATCGGTTGCACCAAAAACAATTTTAGAAATCTGGCTCCAGTATAAAGCACCGGCGCACATCTGGCAGGGCTCGAGGGTGACATAGAGTGTACAATCTTTAAGGTATTTCCCTCCGAGAAAATTGGCAGCGGCTGTAATACTTTGCATTTCGGCATGTGCCGTGACATCATGTAACATTTCTGTTAAATTATGGCTTCTCGCAATGACTTTATTGTTGATGACAATAACGGCTCCTACAGGAATTTCATCTTTATCAAAAGCGGTCTGTGCTTCCTGAAGCGCTTTTTTCATAAAATAATCATCAGTAAAAACATTTTCCATACGTTAGGAGCTGAATGAAGAAACAGGAATTGGATTGTTGGTTACAAAAATAGGAATTCAATTTGTACATTTGCCGCATGCAGGAAAATTTACTTCAATATATCGAGAACCCCGCTGACCTGCGTCAGTTAAATGAAGCGCAATTGCCTCAGCTTGCAAGGGAATTAAGGGATTTTATCATTGATATTGTTGCCGTAAAAGAAGGCCATTTGGGTGCCAGCCTGGGTGTTGTAGAACTTACGATTGCGTTGCATTATGTGTTTGATACGCCCAATGATTTGTTAGTGTGGGATGTAGGCCATCAGGCATATGGACACAAAATCCTGACCGGAAGAAAGCACAACTTTTATACCAACCGGCAGTTTGGTGGTATTGCAGGTTTCCCTAAAAGGAGTGAGAGTGTTTATGATACTTTCGGCACGGGCCACTCTTCTACTGCCATTTCGGCCGCATTGGGTATGGCAATTGCTTCTCAACTTTGTGGCGAGACGGGAAAAAACCACATTGCTGTAGTAGGCGATGCTTCCATTGCTTCAGGAATGGCTTTTGAAGGGCTTAACCATGCCGGTGTTACCGATGCTAATTTATTGGTGATCCTTAATGATAATGCTATCGGTATTGATCCGAGTGTAGGTGCATTAAAACATTACCTGACTGCTGTTAAAGAAGGGAAGAACCCAAAGCAGAATAACATGATCAAATCGTTGAATTTTGATTATTCAGGTCCTGTTGATGGCCATGATATTTTTACTGTAATCAAAGAACTTCAACGATTAAAAAATAAAAAAGGGCCGAAGTTTTTGCATATTATTACCACTAAAGGCAAAGGTTTACAAAGAGCAGAAGAGGACCAGGTAAAATACCATGCGCCGGGAAAATTTGATGCTGCTACCGGAGAAATCCATATAAAGCAAGAAGACAATCTACCTCCGAAATATCAGGATGTTTTTGGTTTAACACTTCTGGACCTGGCTAAAAAAAATAAAAAAATTGTGGGTATTACACCTGCCATGCCATCGGGAAGCTCCCTTAAATTTATGATGGACGTTTTTCCTGAACGGGCTTTTGATGTTGGGATTGCAGAGCAACATGCCGTAACACTGGCAGCAGGGATGGCTACACAAGGCATGGTTGTTTTTTGTAATATTTATTCTACCTTCCTGCAAAGGGCATACGACCAGGTAATCCATGATGTGGCGCTACAAAACTTACCCGTTATTTTTTGCCTCGACAGGGCCGGTTTAGTAGGGGAAGATGGTGCTACACATCATGGTGTTTTTGATTTAGCGTATTTACGTTGCATCCCAAATATGATTATTTATGCCCCGTTACATGAAGTTGATTTGCAAAATATTTTATATACGGCACAATTGGGACTAGAATATCCCATTGCAATTAGGTATCCGAGAGGCCGTGGTGTTACGACGCAGTGGCTGTCCGAAAACTTCGGGAATTATCAAAAAACAACTATTGGAAAAGCCCATTGTATCAAGCCTGGTACTAAGGTGGCTATTTTATCGACTGGAAGCATTGGCAATAATGTAATCCACGCTTTAACCGATATTGAAAACCCGGATGCTTTTGCACATTATAATTTTGCTTTTGTAAAACCTCTGGATGAAATCCTTCTGCACCATATTTTCGGAGCTTTTGAAACTGTTATCACCATAGAAGATGGGGCTGTAAAAGGTGGTTTTGGCAGTGGAGTTACAGAATTCGCCTCTCAAAGTAATTATAAATCAAAAATAATAATGCTTGGTATTCCGGATGAATTTATTGAGCATGGGACCATCAATGAGTTGCAACAGTATTGTAAGATGGATGTTGAAAGTTTAAAAATACTTTTTTCTCATTTTGAAAATGAAAATTATTTACAGTGAAATTATATTTTAGTTAACTTTCTTATCCTTTTTTACAACCGCTTTCTTTTAATCCTACTCTATAATCAGGATGATTAAAAGTTCTAATCTATGATTTTTTAGTGCCGTTAATGGTTTCATACAATTCTAAAGCATTACCATCCGTTAGCAATGAAACATAATGGCAGATATGCAGCAGCCTTTTGTATAAACCTTCTTTTTCCTGAAGGAATTTTTCCGGTAGCATTTTTAGTATCAATGCATCGTAGGCGGATGTTTTACCATTGTATTTATTGTTAAAGGCCGTTATAAATTTGTCCAGTAAAGTCTGTATGATCTGATAGCCCACCAGTTCTTTTTCGATGACTTCACGGCTTTGATAAATATTTTTGACACTCAGGTTAATAATGTCTTTCATTTGTGCATTGTACCTGCTTTTATCCATTAGTGAATATGGGAATTTCCCTTCCAGGATAAGCGGCTCGTTTTTAATAAATACCTGTACCGCATCATTAATCAGGCTACCTATAGCAAGTGCCCTTAAATAGCTAATCCGGTCTTCTTTAGTCGTCAGCGCATTGTATTTTTTTGTATTTATACTGTCTTTTACTAAATTAATCAGATATTCTAAAGCATATTCTTCTGAAACTAATCCCAGGTTGATACCGTCTTCAAAATCGATAATGGTATAACAAATATCATCTGCCGCTTCAACAAGATAGGCCAAAGGATGCCTTTCATATCCGATATCATTACCTGATTTATTAGGAATCAGCCCCAATTCCTGCGCGACATCCTGAAAAAAAGCGGCATCAGCCTGGAAAAAACCATACTTTTTGTCTGCTATATTTGGAGTTGGTTTTTTAGGCAAACTTTCTTTCGGGTATTTCATAAAAGCACCCAGCGTGGCATAGGAGATACGTAAACCACCTTCTATTCCGGGCCTGTCCATGGTAAGAAGTGAAAAACCATTGGCATTCCCTTCAAAATCTATTAAATCCTGCCATTCTTTAGGGGTAAGGTGTTCCTGAAACTGTTGCCCTTTACCAATACAAAAATATTCGCCAATCGCTTTTTCGCCCGAATGCCCAAACGGTGGATTGCCAATATCGTGTGACAAAGCGGCGGCGGCTACAATAGCCCCAAAATCATTGGCTTCATAACCGTGAACGGCTTTAAGATGCGGGTATTTTTCAATTATCTTTTTACCTACCAGCCTGCCCAGCGAACGGCCTACAACGGAGACCTCGAGACTATGCGTAAGCCTTGTATGTACGAAATCTGTTTTAGATAGCGGGATTACCTGGGTCTTGTCCTGTAAACTCCGAAAAGCCGAAGAAAAGATAATACGGTCATAATCAACTTCAAAGCCCAGTCGGGTATCGTCTTGTTCCGAACGCAGGCGTTTTCCTTTGTCCCCTTGTTTTTTTAATGATAAAAGTTGCTCCCAGTGCATGTAATTGTCTGTCAATGTAAATTAATCTTGTGTGTTGCCTATTTCTTGTAATGAATAAAAAGAGTCCCGGCTACGCTCGAATACTTCTTTCTTTACAACATAGGTATTGGATATAGAGTCGTGCCAGCCTCTTGATGGATTGCCTAAAAAGCTTAAAGGATCAAATGGTATAAACCTACAGAACGTACGTTGTACAATCGTTTTCAAATCGGCCGGCAACCCGTCTTCTGTAACTACTAATGTCTTAGTGATATATTTTGCAATCGTTCGTGAGGAATAGGTTTCAAATACAATATAATAAGTGAACATTGTTACATAAAACACAACATATCCTTGTAAATCACTCATGTTTTGTGTCCATTCATATATAGCTGCTCCTCCTGCTAACTCCTCTAGAAAAACCGTTACAAACACCAATATTATAATAATGATATAAATCATTACTATATCAATAATATAATTTAATAAGCGGTGGCCGGGCGATGCCAAAATCTTATTGTTAATTTTAAAGCTTTCCATAGTGGCGAAAAGAAATAAAGTTTATATTCCTGAATGGTTATTGTTAGTATCTATATCCGTTTCAAATATAATTTAAAAAAACAACAACAGGCATCAATTAACAGCTATTGAATGTTTATTACATTACTTTAAGTATTTTGAGTGTAATAGCAATTATGATATTTTACTTTAATCCAGCTATATTTTTTCTGCACAACAAAAATTGAATTTGTTATTCCCCACAATGGGGCATAACTGGTACAAACCTGCGTTTTGGTTATTTGTAAAAAAAATTCAGGAACAATAGTAATTATTTATAGAATTTATAAAGTGTTGATCTCAATAGGATTCCATTTAATACAAGAGTACAAGTTCCTTTATTTAGTATTAAATAAACCGGCTGGCATTGATATTGCCTATACTAATCAAAATTAACACAAAAATTTATATTATGAAAAATTTGATTTTAAGCGCAATGATGTTAACCGGAGTCGTATCATTTGCACAGGAAGCACCAAAAAAACCGGTTGCGAAAGACGTTATGCAAACTACAACAACAACGGTAAATACAGATAATTCAGCAGAAGTTACAAAAACAACAGAAGTTAAACAAGATGCCAATGGTGACCAACAAATAGAAACGTCTACTACTACTAAAGCAGTTACGCCGTCTACACCAGCTCAACCAGCTCAAGTTGCTACACCTGTACAATCTGATAAGGCAAATACAACAAGTACAAAAAAACAAAAATAGTTATATCTTAACCTACTACTTACTATAACTATATTGAAAGCCTCTAAAGAGATTTAGAGGTTTTTTATTTGTTTTTAATTAATTTTTTAGCAATTTCATTCAGCAGGTTTCTGTTTTGGTCCACATATGCTAATCCGGCCTGGATCAGTTCAAAAATATTGTTAGAACTCACATCATCCATTTCTGAAGACGCATTTTTTAAAGAAGGCATCAATCTATAATAATTGTTTAAATTTCTGGGACCTAAGGTTTCATACATTTTTTTAAGATGATAATCCGTTGTTTCCACATTTGAAGATAATAATATATCAATCAAAGGCTGAATCCATTTTACTTTTTCTGCGTTTTCAAGCTGTTTGAATATATAAGGCTTTACTACTTCGCCAGTTCCGACAGAGACAATAATCATATCATTGATTTTAGGAAAATCAGGTTTGGCATCATTGTCCAGGACCTTTGAAAATTCAATTTTTCTGGCTTCTGCATAAGCGCACAATGCCGGGTTATTGGCATATACGCCACCGTCAACCAGCGTGAATTCCTGGCCGTACAACGATTTTATTTTAGCCGGTTCAAAATAAGTCGGTGCCGCTGAAGTTGCCCTGCAAACATCCCTGACCAAAAAATTTTCAAGGTTGGAGCCTGCTTCATGACTGGTAAAAAACTTGGCACGGCGATGGAAAATGTCATAAGACGTAATGAGGCTTGGCTTGATAAAATCTTTTATTTCAAGGTTGCCGAACACTTCTTTTAGCTGTTTCTCAAGGCAGCGTTGCGGAATTTTTTCGCTGAACAAGCCAAACGGGTTGATTACGTGCTGCCAGAACGTGACGTTAAATATACTTTCCCCTTTTTTTGAATAAAGGTCAAGAGCAGTTTCAACAGAGAATTTGGCTTTCTTATTGCTATCGGGACAAAGCAATATGGAGGCTAAAATCCCACCTGTGCTTGTTCCGGCAATCAAATCAAAATAATTGCCAATCTTTGCTGTAGGATCGTCCATATTTTGAAGTTGTTCTTCAATATACTTTAGGATTACGCAGGTAATAATACCCCTGATCCCGCCCCCGTCGAGGCTTAAAATTCTAATTTTATTTGACATGGCTGTTGTAAGTTATCTAAGATTCTTAAATCTCTGATCGTAAGATTGGGGTCTTTTTGTCAAGATGAGATACTTAGTATGGTAGTTGCATCATGGTTTAAAATGCTGTTTTATATTAATAATGTAATTTTAGACAAACGTGCCCCTGCAAATTTTTTAATGTGATCAAGTTTTACGGGCTTTATAAGGGCAGGTTTTTTTATTTTTTTACTTCATTTATAATTACATATCCTTCTTTATCTTTTCTTAGTTTGGAAAGCTTTCTACAATCGTTGAAGTTCTTTTTGTCAAAGTGGGGGAGGTCCTTAAACTTTTTCCAGTTGCCGCCCCATTCCCAGCCCTGTTTCGCGAATATCTTAACGCACTCATACCAGTCAGCAGTCTGGTCGTTGTCCCAGTCTTTTGCCGTATCCCACGACGCTTCTTTTCCATCAATAACCAGGCAGATATCAACGGCAAAACCATAATTGTGTACGGACTGGCCCCCTTTTGCATTGGTAATTTTTTTACCGGGAAGTGTTCTTCCCTGCGCATACATAAGATTTTGTTCTTCTATTGTCCGTAGGCCTTGCGTGATCCTTATTTTTGCTTTTCCGGTCAGGGCTTTGTCACATGTTTCAACTATTTCAGTAACTTCTTTTCTTACTGAAGGATGAAGTTTGCCGATTCTTTGTTTTGTAAATTTGTCCATAATTTCTAATATTATTTTGTATTACAAATATATATTATTATTTTCTTAAATTCAAATATAAATAAGATTATTTTCTTTTAAAAATTGTAATTATTAAAGCAAGAATTTTGATTTAGCTCAAAATGCTATCGCTGCATGGGATAATGGTATCAAGCCTGATTTCTGTTTTTTGTTCTTCTATGTTTTTAAGAAAAACAGGATAAAAAGTATGGTAGGTATAATGGGCTATAATGCTTTTTATTTCTACATCGTCAACGGCAACGCCAAATTCATCTTTTCTTTTTACTGTTTTATATTCTTTTTCGCCTGTATCAAAAGCTACCTGTAAATGGCTTTCCTTGTCAAATGAAACGGTGGCATTGCTAAAATAGAAGCCAAGAAATTTTTTAGATTCATAAGGCAGAAATAGAGGCCCGTCTGTAGAAGCA
>DASVUQ010000169.1:0-2482 GCA_036386975.1 Flavobacterium sp.
TCTTCCAGAAAAAATAAATAGTAGTGAAGCAAATTTCGAATCATTTACTTCAGCGATCAATAAAGCGTTAGAGGATTATGAAATAAATACCTGTATAAGAAAAATTCATTTCCTGGCACAAGCTTATCATGAAACCGGACGTTTTACAAAGACTTACGAAGAATATCCTAAAAATACGGTTAAAGGGGGCCCTTTTTATCGGGGCAGAGGGTTAATACAATTGACACATGATTACAATTATACTAATCTAAAGAACAAATTGGAAAATAAATCTAAGCTTGAAGATTTTGTTCCCAGAGTGGCGAAAGAGATTAAATTAGCATGTCAAGCTGCAGGATATTATTGGAAAAATATTGGATCAAATACCGGTAATATTAGCCAGTATGCAGATAAGGATGATGTATTAACTGTTTCTAGAGAAGTAAATGGATACGTAACGACTCCTACTGGTTATAATGAAAGAGTTTATTTTACCAATCAATTAAAAGTAATTATGAAATATGATGAATGCGAAAATAAAAAGTAAAATATACTGTATTACTATGTGTTTATTTTGGTGTATCGGTTGTAAACAACAAGACAGTAAACAACAACACAGCAGTAAACAACAAGGCAGCAGTAAACAACAAGATAGCAGTATAATTGAAACAAAAACACACACGATAGCAAACCCTCTTGTTTTCAACGTTATTTTTGAAGGTTTTGGTGAAAAGAGTTTAGCATACAATGATGAAAAAAGACAAGTTGATTCTTTGGTATGGGCAAATCATAAAAACGATAGAATAGTATATTTTAAAATTTTTCTAAAAAATATATATAAAAAACCTTTTGTTCTGAAAACAGGATTAGTAGCTACGAGGATTCCTTTTTTGCTACAATATAGCCAACAAAAAAATAATGCTGTAACACTAGTAGTAGTTCATCAATTCAACACTATTTGGATAGACTCTTTGGTTTTCAAAAAAAATAGAAATGGATATTATAAAATAAAGAAAGGTTATAGAATAGGGCATTCTCATAACGGTGTAGACGAAACGAGTAGATTATATCCTGTTTATAAAAATGATACATTAGATATTACTAATGAATATAAAAGATAATATTCCATAACTGTCGCAAGCGTATCGCTGTTGGTAACCAGAAAAAATTGCAGAAAAATAAATGTTGAAGCAACTAAAGATAGTGTTTATTACTATCAAGAGCAATTAATGGTAATGTAACAAGTCCTAATGGTCTGACCGAAAGAGAATTGTATACAACTTTACTAAAAAAAATTATGAAATATGAAATATGTGAAAATAAATAAGCTTACCATTTCATTGCTCTTAACTATTTTTCTTATTGATTGTTGCGAAAAAAATAATCAACATAAAGAAGATACTGCACTTAAGAATAGACCCCAAAGATTACAAAGTTTATTTAAAAATGTAAAAAAAACCAATGGAGAAATCATACAGACAGACACTAGCAACTTTACGATAATTTTTAAGGATACTAGCGTATTAAGATATAATAATATGAATTTCGATAGAAATGCTTATAAAGATTATCAATTTAAAATTATTTTAGAAAATGTTTTAGAAAAACCTTTAAATATAAAGACTACTAACTATTATGGTTATTTACAGTTTGACTGGATATTAAAAAAAGAGAATGAAGAATATATTCTTCAAATGATTTCAGATACTAGAGATTATGTTATAGATGAATTCAGGCTGAAGAAAAGGAAAGGCTACTATATACTTTATGAAGTTACTAATATTATTCCTCTACGAAATGACCCTCAGTTTTCTAAGCAAATCTGTACTTTATCTAATACTAATTTAGAAAAAGATACAATTAGTTGCACAATTAATAATTATACTAATTGTAAATCAGTAAAATGATTCCCCCATTGTTTGGCTATAACGTAACGGACTGGGTCCGGATGGTACAGCCGCACTCGGGCGCGGGCAAAGGGTTTTACTTTATCCCGGAGATAGGCGAAGAGGTAATGGTAGGGTTTGAAGGTGGCAATGCCGATAAGCCGTATGTCATCGGGACACATTATAACGGGACGCAAAGCAGTGGCTATGCAACAGCAGACAATAGTTTTAAAGTGATAAAAACACAAACAGGCCATTATTTGGAATTTGAGGAACTAAAAGGAATAAAACTAGCAGACAAAAAAGGAAATATTTTTCATATTGACAGTACTGCCGATACCCTAAACATTGAAGCGTTGCAAACTATCAATTTAAAAGCACCCAATATCAACCTTATCGCTACACAAAACATCACTACAAATGCCGGCATGAATATTTCTGAAACCGCAGGGGTTGATAAAACGACTACTGTTGGTATAATGCACAACGTGTTTGTAGGTGGGGACAGTGAGCTGAAAGTAAAGGGCAAGCTAACCGAAACGATAGAAGGCGATATACAGACCCATACAAAAGAGGGAATGATAATGAACAGCCAGAAAGACGTGGCCTATAATACT
>DASVUQ010000170.1:0-6295 GCA_036386975.1 Flavobacterium sp.
CTCTTTCAGGGCTTCAATGGCAACCCTTGCCTTGAAGGACGAATCGAATTTTCTTCTGCTTTTTTTCATATCTTTCACTTGTTTAAATTTAAAACTTTTTTTCAATTAATCAAGTGGTCCGATTTTGTGGGGGTATTATAAACATTCAACAAAGGAGTAATCCTAATGTAGCTCAGTTAACAGAAATGTTCTCTGATACAGTTTCAGGTTCCAAACTTTATAAAAGTGTAGGAGTAAAATATTCAGAAGTGTCAAAATATGTAAAAGATGCAATGCAAGGTGTTGCACCTGAATTTACTATGAAAAGTAAAATCGCTGCAAAAAAAGTTGAGGCTTATCTTAACAAAAGTCATGGTAAAGATGTTCATTTTGCTAGACAAGGATCAGTAATGACAAATACACACATTTTAAAAGACAATGATGTTGATTTAGTACAAATTACAAGTAAATCATCAAAATTTGACACTATAGGATTAGATAAGGCATTGGAAAACATTACTACTTTAAAACCTGAAGAAATCAACAATCTTAAAAAACATAAGGCAAACTTTAAACCGTATGAAGGAGATCAACTAGTCGATTTATTTACTATACGAGAAAAATCAGAAAAAATCCTCCAAAGTACATACAAAGTTGTAGATATCCATAAAGAAATTCTATTTATGTCAAAGTTTCTGACCCAGAAAGAAATATTGATGTTGTAACTGCAACATATTATAAAGGAGTAGAGTATTTAAAAACCAATGACGAATATAAGCGTGGAATTAGAATATATAATAAAAAGACCAAAAGTGTTGGCGAAGTAGATTTCCCTTTTTTAAGTATTGAAAGAATTAACAATAGAGATATTATAACCAATAGAAGGTTTAAAAATATTATTAGGTTTTTAAAAAATCTCAAATTTGATTGTCAAAAGATTGACAACAAGGGAGCAATTCGAAGTTTTCATATTAATGCAATATGTTATAATATAAAATGTGAATTATATGAAAATCTGCATTATTTAGGTTTGGTGGCAGTAATTTATGATGAACTTACATTGATTATGAATGATAAGAACCATAGAGAATCAATAATGTCTGTTGATGGAGTTGAAAAAATTTTTAAAGAAAATTTAGAAGAAAAAATTCAAGAAATAGAATTTTTGCGATTAGAAATTGATTCAATTCTTTCAGATTTATCAAATGAAAATCTTTTAATAGGATAAAATAGAAACATGAGATTAACATTTATAAGAATTCAATTTGAGGTCGAACTTCAAAATCATTAAATTCGAAGAGAAGTATAAATTTTTTTTATTTCTTAAAATTTAGTAAAATAAAAAATATAGTAGAATATTTAGAACACTTATAACATACATTTGAAACTAATAAATGAAAATGAAAAAAATTACGAAATGGTTTTCGAATAACATTTGGTTAGTAAAATGGTCCAGCTATACATTAAATTTATTTTCTGTAATTACTTTACTACTATGGGCATTCAGGTCAAAAATAGAAATCTATTTTAAAATAGAATTTTTAATTGATTTGGAAGCATTATTTGCAATAAGTTCTAGTGGGATGATTGCATTAAACCAACTATTAAGAAACCTTTTAAAAGACGCTGAGTATTCGCCTGCTCATGCACTTGCAGTTGGATATGTAAATGATTTTGTATTTCCTGTCATAACCCAATTAAAAGAAGATGGTGTTAAAAATCCTAAATTATGTATTTACAGACCGGAACATTTTGATGAACTAACAACTGTTAATATAGATATGATTAAGGCAAATTTAACATTGAAAAATTATCAACTTAGTGAGATAAATCTAAAATTAAAGGGAGCTAGAGCAAGGGACGTTCTTACATTAAACAAAATGCAAAAGTTCATAGATATTTTGATTTTCCAAATACGTTGCTATCACTATATGCTTATGTCGATTACAGAGTAGAAAGCAAATCAAATAGTTCTCTCGAAATAAGCAAAAATGAGTTAATTGCTGAACTCATTGAACAATTTTATTTAAAAGTAGATGACTTAATTAAAAAAACTAACTTAAAAACTAACATTTCTTACTGCGACAGAAATCTTGATAGTTTATAAAATATCCTTATAATTAAATTATCTTTAAAATCCATTTATTTGGACTACAATTACACCAAATCCTTCTCCGGATCACTTAAATCTTCTGATAATTTTATCAAAAAAGATTTTAAACGGTTGATATGGGTACTAACCTCATTTATCCTTTTTTGATAAGCCATAGCCAATTGTGTATCGCCTGACTGGTCTTCCCGCGTGGCCATTAGTAACAATAAATTTCTTTTTTCTTCGAGCATCCGGATCGATACCCAAACGGATTCCTCTATATTTTCATCTTGTATGTCAGAAAGTAATTTTTCTGTGTATACGTGTCCCGTATGGCATCTGTAGCGGTGTACGGGATCATTTTTGACGTGCCATAACCCGCCGCCGCAATCGGGGCAAACAAAATCACTCCTGTCCGCAATTTTCTTTAGTTGGTTGATACTGCTCATCATCTTTTCTGTTATGTCGGCTTCAATCTGCAACTCTGCCGGAATAGGTTGTTCGGGTGGAAGCGGCTGTTTTAAAATTTCTTTTATAATTACCGGTATGTCCTTCATAGTTGCCTGATAATCCACTTCAATTTTATTGAGTACGCTACGGGGCATATCTGCATATTCTGCTTCCGAAGGTTCCTGGACGATACAAATACCTCCACTCCTTTTTATCGCGTGCATCCCTGATGTACCATCCTCCAGTAAACCGGTCAAAATAACACCAATAACCCGATGCCCATAATTAACCGCTACAGAACGGAACAATATATCGATTGACGGGCGGTATTTATTTTCGTGTGGCCCCTGGTTGATTTTTATAAAGCCGTCTTTTACCATAAACTGATGGTCGGGTGGCGCTAAATATAAATGGCCTTCAACAATTGGCATTCCGTTAGTTGCCACTTCACAAATTAATGATGTATGTTTTTGAAACCCAGCTGCTATAATACTACTATTTGACTTGCGGGATACATGAAGTACAACGAGTACTACTATTTCTTTTTGTCCAGACAGGCCTGCTACTACTTTATTAATAGCGGCAATACCACCTGCTGAAGCCCCTATTACTATAATATTCCTGATATCTTTCATTCTTTATTTCTCCCTCTTTCCATATTTATAAGCTTTTGTAGTTATATATGCTATTACTTTTTTAATTTAAATTGAACTACTAATAGTATCATTGTTAGCTTTTTAAGATAATAAAATTACAACATGCTTTGCAAAGCTTTATATATGGCATTATAAATTTTTCTTAATCAAATTTTAAAATTTATTACTAATAAGTAAAAGACATTGCAGAAAAAATTCCTCTATTAAAATATAAAATGATACATTATTATATGTCGTCTTCTTTTAAAATATCTTTTTTATAATCTTCCATGATATCCATTACTTTTTCAGGATGTATGTCTTTTGTAATTTCGTCAATTTTTGTATCATCAGGTATCGGAACCTCCAGTTTTTGTGCCATAGCATGAACAATTGTAATGAGTTTGGTTAACTCATGTTCTGTTAAAAGCGTGATTTGTAAAGCAAGATCAGCCCTTTTATCTGCCTGGATGTTCATACGGTTCTGACTTATTAATACAAAAGTGGATAAGAAAATAGCTTCAACCGAAGCGAACATGGCCAGGATAACAAAAGAAGCATCAAAAGGCTTAATACCAATAACCCCTGAATTCCATAAGATCCATATTCCGAAAATGAGCAGGTGCAGGTAAACAAAGAGCATGCTTCCGGTAAAGCGCGTAATCTTATCCGCTATTCTCTCTTCTGTCGATTTCTTTGCGTTTTCTTCATTCTTTCTTTGTAGCAGCACATTGATATTGCGCTCTACGACCTGCGACATTTGTGCTTTACCATTATTATTCTTGCTCATGATGCCTTATTATTTATAGTTAATGTATAAATTCAGAAAAATCTTTATGTTCTTCTTTTAATAGTTCTGATGCCGATAATGATTTAAAGTAACTGTAAGTCCGCTGCATCCCTTCTTCCCTATTTACTTTAGGCTCCCAATCCAGCAATGCTTTTGCCCGGCTGATGTCCGGCTGCCGTTGCAAAGGATCATTTATCGGAAGTGGTCTGTATACCATTTTTTGTGCCGTACCTGTTAGTTTAATAATTTCCCGGGCAAAATCTTTAATCGTAATTTCATCCGGATTGCCAATGTTAACAGGATAAGTATAATCGGAATGCAATAACCTGTAAATACCTTCTACCTGATCATCCACATAACAGAAAGAACGTGTTTGTGAACCATCGCCAAAAATAGTCAGGTCCTCTCCCCGTAACGCCTGGCCGATAAATGCGGGGATGACCCTTCCGTCATTGAGGCGCATTCGTGGCCCATACGTATTAAATATCCTTACAATACGGGTGTCAACTCCATGAAAAGTATGGTATGCCATAGTAATCGACTCCTGAAACCGTTTGGCTTCATCATATACGCCACGCGGCCCGATCGTGTTTACATTGCCATAATACTCTTCTGTCTGCGGATGCACGAGCGGGTCTCCATATATTTCTGATGTAGATGCAATAAGGATACGTGCTTTTTTGACCCTTGCCAATCCTAAAAGGTTATGTGTCCCCAGAGAACCTACTTTTAGTGTCTGAATAGGGATACGTAAATAATCGATAGGGCTGGCCGGAGAAGCAAAATGAAGGATATAATCCAGACGGCCCGGAATATTCACAAACTTGGTGACATCATGATGGTAAAATTCAAAATTTTCTAATTTGAATAAATGTTCTATATTTCTAAGGCTTCCTGTGATGAGGTTGTCCATGGCTATAACAAAATAGCCTTCTTTTATAAATCTGTCACAAAGATGGGAGCCCAAAAAACCGGCAGCTCCTGTAATTAATATCCTTTTCATAATGCAGTTTTATTAGTTTATTGTTGTGTATAGCAACTTATATGTTGTGTTTTACTTTTGTTTTCTTTTCTATTTCATCCTGCCAGTCTTTTCCCGTTGCCGACAAATATTCGGATATATTCCATGTATTGAAATCCGAAGCCCGGTTTTCATCTTTTAATGCAATATAGGTTTCGTCTTCGGGCATGGCGGTAACTTTAAAACCACAACTTCTTAATATCGAAATAATCGCCTGATGGTTGGGGGCCCACCAGTTGGTATAATCGCCGGCAAGGCTTTTTTCAATAAATGCCAGTACCGGATAGCCGGGTTGTTGCATAATTTCCCTGCCGTGAAAAGGAATATCTTCAGGGATTTCCATTTCTTCTTTTCCGGGTAGCGACAATGTCTGGAATACCAGCATCTTTTTTACTTTCTGCGCAATAATGTCCATAGCCAGCATAGGATAACGCAAATGATAGAAAACACCCATAAACCAAACCATATCAAAGGTTTCATCTACAGAGGCGAGGTCATATACCTGCATTTTCCTAAAAGTGATTTTATGCTCTAGGCCAAACTGTTTTGCTGCCCATCTGGCCTGGTTCAGATAATGTTCATCAAGGTCAATGGCTACTACATCTGCTCCGCGTTTGGCCAATTCGATAGTGTAAAAACCGGCATTGCAACCTATATCGAGGATCTTCCATCCGGTAAGGTCTGATGGTATGGCACTTTTGATTTTTTCCCATTTAAAAGAAGGAAAGTCCCCCAAAAAATGTTCTGGTGCTGTTACTGTTCCGTCCGGTAAATGAATGTTATGAAACCAGGGTTTTAACGTGTCGATTTCTTCTTTCAGGCTTACTTTATACATTATATGTTTTGTTTTTGGCAGTTGCTTCTACTACATAGGCCACTAATTCTTCGGCCCTGGCTTTTGCGGTATGAAACTGTAGTACTTTTTTTCTTGCGTTTTCTCCGATCGACCTGCGCTTACCTTCACTTATTTCCGTCAGGTATTCCAAAACTTCATCGGTTGTATTGGCAATCAGGATCTCAGTCCCTTCTTCAAAGAATGAGGTAAGGCCGTCCCAGTAATCGGAAATAATAGGCACACCACAGGCAGCCGCTTCAAAAAGGCGCACGCTTGGGGAATATCCCGCTTTAATCATATCCTGTCGGGTTACATTAAGTGTATATTTTTGCGTATTGTAAAAATCACGGTGCAATGCGGGCGGTAAATGTTCAATACGATCTACATTGTAAGACCAGTTGATTTCCTCCGGATACTGCGGGCCCGCTACTACAAACTGGCCTTTTGTATATGCTGAAGCCACTTCGTTAAGCAACAGGTCTACAGTGGGCTG
>DASVUQ010000171.1:0-2387 GCA_036386975.1 Flavobacterium sp.
ATAAAGTAATTAAACAGGAGGCAATATAATTTATTATGACCTAATGACCGGATTTAATGTTATTTATGAGTTAGAAAAAATAGAAAAGAAAGTTATATTAAAAAAATAGTATATTCTGCTTAATTAAAAATGATTAAAAAGCTCATGATGTATTAATTTGAGCATTTTTTCTAAATCGAATTTCCAAAATTAAATATTTAAGTAACAATCGAAAATTTCTATTTTTAAAATTCAATACCATTTCAAAATGTATTCTTTTTAGAGCACATTTATTTTCTTCTTTCGTTTTATTTAGTATTAATGTCTTTTTTAAAATTAAATAAGTAGAAAAATTTATTTTTTTTGATCGCTCATCATTTTTTTTATCAAAAAGTGAACCTAAAGAATTTTCAACTACTCTTTTCTTGATTATTATTTCATCAACAAAATCAAATTGATAATCCCGTGAAGCTCTAATCCAGAAATCTAAATCTTCATAATACAAGTTTTCATCATAACCATTTAAAGTTTTGTAAACTTCATTTTTAACCATTGCGGAAACGGAACAGATGCTACTATCACCGCCGGCCAAAATATTCTTGTAGATATCGCCAGTTGGTCTTTTTTTTATAACTTTTTTGTGTGCATCCACCTCGAAAAAATAAGATTCAAAACGCCCTGACTCGGTCATTAATTCTGCATTTCCATATACAATGGCAACATCATCATAATTGCTTTTCTCAAAACCATTTATTTGCATTACAATGGCATTTGGTAACAAAACATCATCAGCAGCTAGATCTATAATAAATTCTCCATTGGCCAGTTTTAAGGCTTGATTAAATGATTTTGTATTTCCTATATTGCTGCTATTACTTAAAAACAAAGTAGAAGGATGCCTTTTTAGCCAATTTTCGATTGTACCTTTAGAATTGTCAGTGCTATAATCATCTACAATAATCAGTTCAATATTTTTATAGCTTTGATTAATAACAGACTCTAATGCCTCAATTACAAATGATTCGTGGTTATAGCACAAACAAATTACAGTTACCAGCTTATTATTTTGCATTATTTAAATAGAGAATATTATATTTGAGTCTAAAATACTAAATCATTTTACACCAAACAATCCTTATTAACAGTTAATTATTAAGATACAAAATGACAAAATTATCCGATATCAAACTAATTGAACTTCCGGTTATTGAAGATATAAGAGGAAATCTTGCCTTTATTCAAGAAGGCTTTCTGTCATTTGATTTTAAACGTGTTTATTACTTATATGATGTACCTAGTTCTGCCAATAGAGGCGGACATTCTCATATAAATCAACATGAAGTTTTGATTGCACTAAGCGGGAGTTTTGAAGTAATTGTAGACGATGGTTTTTCTAAAAAAAACTATTTTTTGAATAAACCTAATATTGGATTGCATATTACAACTGGAATTTGGCGTGAACTCGAAAATTTTTCATCTGGCGCCATCTGTTTGGTTTTGAATTCAGATGTTTTCAAAGAAGAAGATTATATTAGGGATTATGAACAGTTCTTAAAATCTAAAGAATGAAACTGCTATATATAACGTCTCAAATAAGTGGTGATGGCGGTGTTCAGAGAATAATTTCTATAAAAACTAATTATTTTATTGAAAATTGGGGTTATAAAATAGAAATTCTGAGTGTTAATATAGGGAATGGTTTATTTTTTGATTTTAATAAAAGTATTATTTTCCATTTTTTAGAATTAAAACCAGGAAAATTATTAAGATTTTTAAAATATATAAAACAAGTACAAAAACATATTGATGATTCAAAACCAGATTGTATTATCGTTTGCGATTTTGGACTCAAAGGATTTGCAATTCCGTTAATGGTTAAAACTAAAATCCCCATAATTTTTGAGGCACATGGTTCGAAATTTAACGAATCAAGATATTATAAAAAAACTATTCTTTCAAAACTATCACACAATTTAAAATACAAATACAGAGATTATTGTGCAAAAAAATTTGATTTTTTTGTAGCATTATCAAAAGAAAGTTTGAATGAATGGTCAGTAAAAAATGGATTGGTTATGCCAAATTCTTTAAATTTTATGAACGATACCTACTCAGCTTTAACATCTAAAAAAGCAATTACTATAGCTAGACATTCCTATGAAAAAGGATTAGACAGGCTATTAAAAATATGGCAATTAGTGATTCAAAAATATCCGGATTGGCAATTGGAAATTTATGGAAATAAAAATCAGGATTTAGGCTTAGAACAAATAGTGATAGATCTTAATATAGCGTCCAATATTACTTTTTTTGAACCAATTAAAAATATTCAGCAAAAATACCAGGAAGCCTCAATATGTTTAATGACCTCCAGATCTGAAGGTTTTCCTATGGTGATTTTAGAAGCA
>DASVUQ010000172.1:0-2866 GCA_036386975.1 Flavobacterium sp.
CGGGAAGGTACAGATGTTACGATAGTATCTTTTGGAAAAATTATAAAAGAAGCCCATATTGCAGCAGATGAATTAGCCAAAGAAGGTATTTCTTGTGAGATTATCGATTTAAGAACGGTACGCCCTATGGACCATGAAACGATCCTTACTTCAGTTAAAAAAACCAACCGCCTTGTGGTCTTAGAAGAAGCCTGGCCGTTTGCAAGTGTAGCTTCTGAAATTACGTATATTGTACAGGAGCGTGCTTTTGACTATCTTGACGCACCAATTCAGCGGATTACTACTGCTGATGTACCGGCACCTTACTCTCCTGTTTTATTAAAAGAATGGTTGCCTAATGCAGGCGATGTGGTAAAAGCGGTAAAAAAAGTAATGTACAAAAACTAGGAATTTTATAACATTTATGATTTATAATTCTCGGATTTTTCCTTTTTTGAATTAACGAAATAGCTATATTTGAAACTTTATCGGACACTGTCAGATAAAGTTTTTTTATTTTAGGCTTAAAAAATAAAAAGCTAAAGGATGCTTTAGCCATTGCACATGAAAAACACACTTCTTTTTGGATTACTGGTATTATTTACAAATAGTATTTTCGCTCAGACTAAGGTAAGCGGGATCGTTTTAGATGAGAAAAAAAAACCTATCGGATACGCTAACGTTGCCTTTAAAGGGACATCAGAGGGTGTTATTACCAATGAGGACGGAAGGTTTTATTTAGAATCTTCACAAAACAGGACTGTACTGGCTATTTCCTTTGTGGGTTATACACCTAAGGAAATTATACTTGATAAGGCCGTAAATTATAATATGGTCGTTACGCTTGCCAGTGGCCAAGAACTAAATGAGGTGAAGATTTTCGCAGGTAAAGTATCAAAGAAAAATAATCCGGCAATTGATATTCTAAGGAAAATATGGGCCAGGAAACGCAAAAACGGGCTACGCCAGTTCAAGCAATATGAAATGGAAAAGTACGAAAAAGTAGAGTTCGACATGAACACTATTGATAGTGCCTTGATGAAGAGTCGCCTTTTTAAGGGCATGGAATTTATTTTTAAACAAGTCGATACTTCTGAGGTGACGGGTAAAACCTATCTTCCTATTTTTATAAACGAGGCATTGTCTAATGTGTATGGCGATAATGTACGCGGTAAAGTAAAAGAAATCCTAAAAGCCAATAAGAACTCCGGTTTTAGCAACAACCAGCAAATCATTGCCTTTATTAAAGATTTGTATACAGAATATGATATTTACAATAACTACCTTCAGTTTTACGATAAAAGCTTTACCAGCCCGTTATCCCGAACGGGGATTGATGTCTATAATTATGTACTGACAGACAGTGCTTATATTGATAAAAAATGGTGCTATAATATTGTGTACTATCCAAGGCGAAAAAATGAACTGACTTTTAAAGGGGATTTCTGGGTCAATGATTCTACATGGGCCATAAAAAACATCAACATGCAGGTGACCAAAAGTGCCAATATTAACTGGGTAAAAGACATTTATATTGAGCAGGATTTTGATGTAATCAGTGATTCTATATTCCTCCTGAACAGGGATTATATGATGACTGACTTTGCCTTAAATAAGAAGGAGAAATCAAAAGGCTTGTACGGCAAAAGGACCACGCTCTACAGAAATCACAAATTCAATATAGAAAAGCCGGAAGCATTTTATAAAGAAGAAGTCAATGACCAAAACGATGAGGTGTACCTAAAGCCTGATGAATTTTGGGAAGAAAACCGGTTTGAAAGCCTTAATAAAGATGAAAAGGGTGTTTACCAAATGCTCGATACATTAAAAACGAATAAAAAATTCAAACAGTTATACGACCTGGTCACCATACTGGGCAGCGGTTACATACAAAAAGGCAATTTTGATTTTGGCCCTATATTCTCCATCATTGGGTTCAATGAAGTAGAAGGCCTGCGGTTACGCCTGGGTGGAAGGACGTATTTCGGGCCCAATGATTTATGGCGTATACAAGGCTATACGGCATACGGTTTTAAGGATGACAAATTTAAATATGGTTTTTCAGGGAAATGGTTATTAGATAAAAGAAACAGGCTCATTATTTCCGGAGGTAACAGGCGCGATATAGAGCAAATAGGGGCCAGTTTAACAACAACCAACGATATTATGGGCAGGAGTTTTGCTTCATCGGCAATTTTTACCAGCGGTAGTAACGGCAAACTCACCAACATTAACCTTACCTCTGTAGCTATCGAAATAGAGCCGGTAAAAAACCTTGCATTCCAGACCGGTTTTTCTTATCGCACACTAGCATCCGCGTCACCCACGTTTAGCCTGGATTATTATACTGTATTACCGGATGCTTCAGGCAATGGCGGCGTAACAAAAAGCGATGTAAAACAGTCGGAAATTAATCTTCAGATAGAGTATACACCACGCAGGAAATCTATAGGTTACGGAGTCGAACGTTCCTATGTCGAAAACCCGTACCCCAGGTTTTTTATCAATTACAGTCAGGGTTTAAAAGGCGTGTTTGAGAGTGATTTTGACTATCAGAGATTGCAGTTTTACTACAAACAACCTATTATTCTAGGTGGGGTAGGAAGGTTGAATTTTATTACAGAGTTAGGAAAAACATTTGGGAAAGTCCCTCTAGGTTTATTAAGTATAGTGCCTGGGAACCAAACCTATTTTACGATAGAAAACACCTTTAACACACTTGATTTCTATGAATTCCAGACCGATCAATATGCCACATTCCAACTGGAGCATAACTTCGGAGGCCGGATTTTTTCCAGGATCCCGTTTATGAGAAAACTCAACTGGCGCGAAACGATTGGAGTAAAAGGGGTGTATGGAACAATATCAGACGAAAATAGGGTCATTA
>DASVUQ010000173.1:0-4855 GCA_036386975.1 Flavobacterium sp.
CTACAATAGTACTCATAACCGACACACGTTTAGGACCCGGCAAACTTACAATTTTTTTAAATCTAATGAATTGTTAGGAGCACAAAACTTAGTATTGCCATTACTTTTGTCCCGCTTTCCGCTGTATCTGCGCAAAAAAGCGCAGGATGCCGCTGCAATTAGGGCTATTTAAAAGAATTTTCGTATTTTTAAGAACACCTAAACAATTGTGTGCCAACATAGGACTAAAAGAATTAGCAAATTAGCGAATAAAGGATAATAATTTTGCGTCTTAGCACCTTTGCGAGAACGAGAATACAATACACAAAATAAAATCATTCTTACACGAACATTCCTTTTAAAATATCGATTATATAGCATCGTTTTTCTTTGCAAAATGACTATCCTGCTTCAATTTTTCCAGCAGGCACAACCATTGCCACAATCGGAGGCTTATGGCACAGCACCGGTTGTTAAAAGTAAAAAAATCAACTATAATCAAGCCTCAAACCTAAAAAATCCTGTACTTTGCAGCTAAAATTTAATAATGGTTTCCAAACCCTTTTATACGGTCCTTAGCAGGGATTTTCCTTTTAGCCCCACCCTCAAACAGGATATGTTTTTTCAGCAGATAGCGGAGTTCCTCACCAATACCAATACTAACGAAATTTTTGTCCTAAAAGGTTATGCCGGAACAGGAAAAACCACAGCCATAGCTACCATAGTCAATAATCTGGCCACCATCAATAAAAAATACGTCCTGCTGGCCCCCACAGGGCGTGCGGCAAAAGTCATTGCGAATTATTCTCAAAAACCCGCTTTTACCATCCACAAAAAAATATATTTCCCCAAAAAAGGGCCGGGTGGCGGCGTGACATTTACATTACAGCAAAACAAGCACACCAACACGTTCTTTATCGTTGACGAATCCTCTATGATTTCAGACGTCAATGCAGAATCAAAAATGTATGAAACCGGATCGTTGCTCGATGATTTAATTTCCTATGTCTATTCCGGGACCCATTGCAAAATAATCCTTATTGGCGATACAGCACAATTGCCGCCTGTAAACCTGGATATTTCACCGGCACTAAATACCGAAACCTTGTCCGTTAATTACAATAAAGAAGTACGGCACATCGAACTCGACGAAGTTATGCGGCAGGAAGAAAAATCAGGCATACTGTTCAATGCTACGGAACTTCGCGAAATTTTAAAAGAAGAGTTCATTACCGATTTTCAGTTCCGCCTCAAAGGGTTTAAAGACATTGTACGGCTACAGGACAGTTACGATATTCAGGATGCCATTAACCAGGCGTATAGCAATTACAGTATAGAAGACACCGCATTTATTGTACGTTCCAACAAACGGGCTAATCAGTACAACCAGCAAATCCGGATGAAAATCCTCGATAAAGAAAGCGAACTATCCAGCGGCGACTTCCTTATGGTCGTAAAAAATAATTATTTCTGGCTGGGACCAACAGACGAAGCCGGGTTTATTGCCAATGGCGACATTATCGAAGTACTCGAAATTTTTGCCATCCAGGAACTGTACAGTTTTAAATTTGCAAAAGTCAAAATCCGGATGGTCGATTATCCCAACCAGAAACCGTTTGAAACCTTGCTGCTGCTCGATACCATTACCAGTGAATCCCCTTCATTAACATTCGAAGAATCCAACAAGCTCTATCAGGAAGTGATGCAGGATTACGAAGGGGAAACCAAATATAAAAAGTTTATCAAAATCAAGGAAAACGAGTACTTTAACGCTTTACAGGTTAAGTTCTCGTATGCGATAACCTGCCATAAATCACAGGGTGGGCAGTGGAATACAGTATTTATAGAACAACCGTATTTACCCGACGGCATCGACAGGGATTATGTACGGTGGTTGTATACCGCCATGACAAGGGCAAAAGACAAATTGTACCTGATAGGTTTTAAAGACGACAATTTTTTGGAAGAGTAGATAGAAAAATGGCTTGTGATACTTTAATCTTTATAACATAACACGTATTGCCCCGGATTGCAGCGGCAGCCCCGAAGTGGCAAAAGCTATTTTTTCTAAGCACGGCAAAGCGACCAGAGGAAGCTATTGCCGGGTTGTAGAAAAAAAGCTTTTGTAACGAGGGCTATAGCGAAAAGCCGGATGAGGCACATGAAAAAAAAGGTTAGTGATACGGGTCATTATTAACGGAACAGGTTTAAATGGCGAATCTGATAACCTGAACCAATTACTTAAAAGCCCTTAAAAATTCTTCTTTGTAACCCGGAGAAATTTCTACTTCTGATGCATCAATCATCGTTACATAACCGCCGGTCCCTTTGTGGTATGATTTTACAGCGTTGATATTGATGATATGCGATTTATGGACCCTGATAAATGGAAAAGGCAGGATTTCGGTAAAATGTTTTAAAAACCGGCAGACCATCTTCTTCTGTCCGTTGGAAAGATAGAGGTCGGTAAAATTTCCGTTGCCACGGAGCCGGACAATGTCTTCCATTTTAACGACTTCAAAACCTTCTAAGGTGGGAAGGATCACCTGTTGTTTTTCGGGTTTTGTTTCTTTAAAATTTTCAACAATAATTTTATTCCTGTTAAAGATTTCATGGTTTACAATATGCTGTTGTACTTTATTTACTGCCGCAATCAGTTCTTCAATGCTTATGGGTTTTAATAAATAATAGGCCGCACTTTGATTTAATGCTTTAAGGGAATATTCTGAAAAAGCAGTTACAAAAATGGTTTCAAACTGTAGGTCCTTACAACCTTCTAAAACATCAAAGGCATTGCCGAAAGGCATTTCTACGTCTAAAAAAACTAACTGCGGTTGCAAATCATGCAGTAGTGGAATGGCTTCTTTACTATTCTGGGCTTCGCCAATAACGACTATCTGCGGGCAATATTTTTGCAGGTAATTTTTCAGGACTTCCCGGGCCGCAGTTTCGTCTTCGACAATGACACTTTTTATTTTTTGCAGCATTAGATTGTATCGATTAATGGAAAAGCGAGTTCAACCGTTGTTCCTGTTAGAGGTGTTTCGTTTTCAGTAATTTTAAACGTTATGTTTTTGTGGTACAGTTCATTGAGCAGATTGATCCGTTCCAGGGTATTTTTCAGGCCTCGTGACTCATGGACCTTTTGATTCGTTGTTTTTAACTCTTTACTCTTGGTAAGCCCGATGCCGTTGTCTTCAATCGTTACTTTTATCCAAGTTTTTTCTAGTTTGAAGTGCAATTTTAAAAATCCTTTTTCTTCTGTATACCGAAGGCCGTGCCAGATGGCATTTTCAAGGTGCGGCTGCAAAAGCATATTCGGGATATAAACGGCATCAGCATCTAAGGCTTCGTCAAGCTTAATTTCATAATCAAATTTATCACTAAAGCGGAGGTGCTCTAAATTCAAATATTTTTTTAGCTGCTCTATTTCATTGCTCAGGGTAATAAAGTCTTTGTTGGAGTTCTCCATCATATTCCGCATGAGATTAGAATAAGAAGTCAGGTACTTGTTGGCTTCAAGCTCATTATTTTCAGAAATGAACTGATTAACAGAATTCAGGCTATTAAAAATAAAATGTGGGTTCATTTCGCGCCTCAACGATTGTAACGCAATTTTTTTATTTTTTGTCTTAATGGCATACAAAGCTTTGATGATAAAGACAAACAGGAAAACAAGCAATAGTACCGAGCCTAATAAGACATAATTGAACGTATTCTTTCTGGCGATTAATTCATCTTTTAAAGCGCGTTCTTTCTCCAAATGTTTAATCCGGTCTTCAGTGACCTGAAACACTTTTGAATCTACCAATGAATTATCAGACTTAATTAAGGTTTCAAAATTCTCAAAAAAGTTTTCATATAATGCCATGCTTTTTGCTCCGTCGCCCTTTTGCTTGTATTGTCCTAAAAGCAGTTCCAGTGTGTTTTTGGCCAAAAGTGTCTTTCCGTTTTCAATAGCCGTTTCATAGGCTTTTTTTAATAACGAAATGCCGTTTTCGTCTTCTTTCTGGGTAAAATAAATAGCAGCCAGTTCCTGCATTTGCGTGATTTGGGTCTCAGGATCATTGCGTTCTTTGGCTTCAGCAAGTAAGCGTTCATGAATAGCTATAGCTTTATCAAATTGATTATCAGAAGCATAAACTTTGGCAATTTCGTTTTTAATTTTAACTGCTTCGACGGGCTTGTCTTTTACATTTTCCAATGCTTTTCTATAATTTTCCAGCGCACCCGGTTTATCGTTCAACTTGATGCTGTTCATCGCTTTTTGCTGATAGGCTTCGGCAACTTCTTCTTTTTTGCCTTGTTTTTCTAAAATTGAAATATTGGAATTGATGTAACCGTCCTGCTTTGCCGGTACCCCATTTTTTAATCGTTCCGCATCATTATAATTTACTTTTTCCAGTGCTTTATCTGCCGCAGTTTCGCTGGCTGTTTCGTAGCTCGCTATCGCATCATCAGTTTTATTTTGTGATTCCTGTACTTTCCCGATGCTTCTGTTGGCTGCCGCCACTTGCTGCTTTTTGTTGAGTTTGGCATAAATCGCTTTTGCTTTTTTAAGATATTCTTCTGCTTTTGCATACTCGCCTGTTGCAGAGAGCTGTTTGGCCAGGGCTTCGTATTTCTGGGCCGTTTTTTCGTCGTTCTCGTCCTGGGACAATGATTTTTTTAATTCTTTGGCTGCTACATTAATGCTGTTGCTTGCTGATTCAGCTATTTTGTTTTTCTTTTTAATAGTATCCTGTGCAATAACCGACTGGATACCGGATATTAAAAGTAAAGAGAATATAACAGGTTTTATCTTCATAATAATTGTTCAAAGCAAGAAATCAGCGATTGTCTATTTTCTGCAATGTAAAGTAAAATAATTCCTGCC
>DASVUQ010000174.1:0-11473 GCA_036386975.1 Flavobacterium sp.
CAGTAAACAAAAAAGTAAGGATATTGATAAAAAAGCTGAAAAAGGTACCTGGTATTTCCAGCATTTGCCATGTTACAGGATACGTTTTTGTGCCAAAGATGGACCCTGCGGTTACGGATAACAAGAGCAGGAACAGCAGTCCGACAATGGCGATAATAATGAATGCCCAGTTTTTTATAATAAATTTAAAATCGATATTCGAAAGGCGCCACGCTGTTTTAAATTTTTGCCAATTCGAAAAATCAAAGGTTACTTTAGGCATAACAATACGTGAAATACCGCCAAAATTATTTTTCACTTCACGATCGTTTCTTCTACTTTTCCCAATCGTTAAAGCCGTTTGCGTAAAGGAGAAATAACGGTAAATAAATCCTAAAAGCACCAATGAAATACTCAGCCAGATCAACCGGTTGTAGATAATAACGCCTTCAAATGGCAGTAAATTTTCATTTTGTTCTGCAACAGTCCAATATTTAGTATAATAACCCGAGGCTTCACTTCCAAAGGGTTCCCAAAGTGCTATAATATAACGGTTATCACTATCTTCTGTAAAACTCGAAAGTATGATCTGTGTTACAAAAACCAGGATTACACCAATAAAACCTATAGAAATGTTTCGTGTAATGGTAACAAGCCCAAAAATTAATACGCCAATAAAAAATAAATTCGGAATAACATAGATGAAATAAATCTGAAAATAGGCAAAAACATTAAAAGGTACGAGCAGATCTTCATTGGCCCACGGGAGTATTTTTGCCGTTTCTATCCCGAGGATAATGGTTAGTGCAATTAGAGTTACAACAAATAATGAACTCAGGAACTTCCCAGCTATATAATCCAATTTTGTAAAAGGGTAAGAAAAAAGGATTGTATGCATGTTGTACCTAAAATCCCTGTAAACAGAAGAACCTACAATGATGGGTAACAGGAAATAAATAAACAAATTCATTCCGTTTATAAAACCATTAAGGGCACTGGGAGAATTAGCATACGCATTAGTGGGCCGTGAAGCGGTAAGGCTGTCGAAAGCACCGAAATTAATTGCAGCAAAAAAAAACGATATGGCAAAAAACAATACCAGAAAAATATAAAAAGACGGGTTCTTGAACCATCTCTTCAATTCGAAGTTAAATATAGTGGAAAACATACTATCGGTCATTTTTTAATGCAACAAAATAAACATCTTCGAGTTGTGGTTTAGCATTGATGAAGGTTTCATCCGGTTTTTCTAAACTGTATACCTTAATGTTTAAAGTGTTGTCCTGGTTATAATTGGAAGAAATAACATTAAAATCACGTTCATAAGCTTCCAGGCTTTCCCTGTCAATTACTTTGACCCAGATTTTCCCTTCCAGTTGGGCTTCTGCGGCTGCCGGTGTGCCTTGTGCTAAAATCCTCCCGCCATTTAAAATGGCCATTTCATTACACAGGTCCTTTACATCGTCTACAATATGGGTAGAAAAAATTACGGTATGGTTTGTACCTATTTCCCTAAGGACATTCAAGAACCGGTGGCGTTCTGCAGGATCCAGTCCGGCAGTGGGCTCATCGACAATGATTAATTTCGGATTGTTCAAAAGTAACTGGGCAATACCAAACCGCTGTTTCATACCACCGGAGTAACCGCTTACGCTCTTATTTCTTTGTTCGTACAAATTGGTGACTTCCAGTACTTTTTTGACAATGTCTTTTCTTTCTTTTTTTGAAGCAACTCCTTTCAATTGAGCAAAATAATCCAGTAAATGGGCGGCAGACATATTCGGATAAACACCAAATTCCTGTGGCAGGTACCCCAGGTTTTTCCGAAGGGCCATAGTATCATTTAATACATCGATACCATCAAATTCAATGGTGCCGGAATCCGGCTTTTGCAGGGTGGCAATAGTACGCATTAACGATGATTTTCCTGCACCATTAGGCCCCAAAAGCCCAAACATTCCGGCCCCTATTTCTAAGTTAAGGTTATCCAATGCTTTTACGCCGTTTTTATATGTTTTACTTAAATTATTAATCTTTAGCTTCATGATATCGGTTTTTATAATATGTAGTCAGACGTAAAGTTAGCCTATATGTTACAGCATCTTCAGGATTTTATTTAAAATTGTGTTTCATAATGTAGGAATGATCACAAACTGCCTTTCTTATTGAATGGTATTAACGTGCAAGATTGCCTATATTTGTACCATTACACCTTAGTTTGTTTTAGAAAATGATAGAAGATAAAAACCCGCAGCGTACCAGTATAGGCCAATTAGGCGAATTTGGCCTGATCAGCCATCTGACTAAAAATTTTGAGGTTACACAACCCTCTACGTTAAAAGGGATTGGCGATGACGCTGCCGTCCTGGATTTTAAAGATAAGAAGGTAGTCGTTTCTACTGATTTGTTGATTGAAGGTGTACATTTTGACCTGGCCTATATGCCGTTGAAACACCTAGGTTATAAAGCGGTCGTAGTCAATGTTTCCGACATTTGTGCGATGAATGCCAGAGCGACACAAATCACGGTTTCTGTAGCTGTTTCTAACCGGTTTCCGTTAGAAGCACTCGAAGAATTATTTGCCGGGATTACCCTTGCCGCCACCGAATATAAAGTAGATGTTATTGGTGGCGACACTACATCATCCCAAAAAGGGCTAATCCTTAGTATTACGGCCATTGGCGAAGCCCATGAAAGCGAGATTGTATACAGAAGCGGTGCAAAGCCTAATGACCTGTTAGTAGTTACGGGAGATATTGGTGCGGCTTATATGGGTTTACAGGTTTTGGAACGCGAAAAACAGGTATTCCTGGTGAACCCTAATTCGCAGCCGGATTTAGATGCATATACGTATTTAATAGAAAGGCAGTTAAAGCCGGAAGCGCGAAAAGACGTCCGTACTTTACTGCATGCATTAGAAGTACAGCCAACCGCTATGATTGATGTTTCTGACGGGTTATCGTCTGAGATTATTCATTTGTGCAAACAATCCGGTGTAGGTTGTAACCTCTATGAAGATAAGCTGCCGCTGGACCCGCAGTTGATTTCGGTTTGCGAAGAGTTTCATCTTGACAGTACCACAGTAGCCATTAACGGTGGCGAAGATTATGAACTGTTGTTTACAGTAGCAATGGAAGATTTTGAAAAGATAAAAGGCAACCCTAATTTTTCGGTTATTGGCCACATGACGCCCGAAAATGAAGGCATTCATTTAATTACGCGTGCGGATACAAAAATACCATTACGTGCCAGGGGCTGGAACGCCCTCGAAGAATAACAAAGCATTTATATTATAAATTGACTTCTGATCCGATTTTAGATTGGGAAGTACACTAAATTTAAATTCACTGTAATGATTGTCAACTATAGCTTTGATATTCAGCTATTTTAATATATTTATGCCGGCCCCGGCTATATAGCCGAATTAAAATAAAATATCACAATCCTGGTTATGGGTTATTCTTAGATTTTTTGTGTCTTTGAAATCCAGGAAGAAGAAGGTCTGACTTTCAAGAAACCGCTGTACGTTTCCAGAAAAGATGATACAATTAATCATTATTACTGCAGCATATTTTATACTGATTCATTCATTGTTTGTTTTTGATTTCTCGCAAAGACACAAAGCTATAGCGGAATTTATAGGTGCCTGCCTATTTTTTTTAAGTTATACCGGCACACTACTGTTCATGTGTTCCTAAAAAAACGAAAATTTTTATAATAGCCGCGATTGCAGCGACATCCTGCGCTTTTTTTGCGCAGATAGAGCGGAAAGCGGGACAAAAGCAGTGGCAACAATACCTTTTGTGCTCCTGACAATTTATAACTTATCAGGCTATGCATCTCTTGGCTTTCTGTATATATGAGTAGTTGCAACAAATAGATAAGTTGGTTATAAATATTTGAATAATAGCCATCGTCCGGACTAACATTTATGAAAGATTTTCTATCATATCCTGCGTGATCAGGTTTAAATCATACGCATGTTCCCATCCCCAGTCCTCTCTGGCATTCGTATCATCTATACTCGACGGCCAGCTGTCTGCAATTCTTTGACGAAAGTCAGGCTTGTAGGTTATCCTAAATTCAGGGATGTGCTTTTGTATTGATGTGGCAATTTCGGTTGGTGTAAAACTAATTGCGGCTAAGTTATAGGAAGAACGGATTTTAATCTGTTCCTCAGGTGCATCCATGATGGCTATAGTTGCACGGATAGCATCTTCCATATACATCATTGGCATTTTTGTATCTGATGATAAAAAACATTCGTATGTTTTATTTTCCAATGCTTTATGGTAAATATCTACCGCATAATCTGTAGTCCCGCCGCCTGGAGGTGATGACCAGCTAATTAAGCCCGGATACCGGATACTACGGACATCTACACCAAAAATGTTATGATAGTATTCACACCATCTCTCACCGGATTGTTTGCTTATCCCATATACGGTAGAAGGTTCCATAATGGTATATTGTGGGGTATTTTCTTTGGGTGTCGTTGGCCCGAAAACAGCAATACTGGAAGGCCAGAATATTTTTTTTATTTTTTTTGCTTTGGCCAAATTCAACACGTGAAAAAGAGAGTTCATATTTAGATCCCAGGCAAAAGCAGGGTTTTTTTCGGCTGTTGCCGATAGTAAAGCGGCCATAAGATACACATCTGTAATCTGATGTTTTTCTACCAAATATTCAATCTGATTAAAATCTAATGCATTAACCACTTCAAAAGGCCCGGAGTTGACCACATCGGTATTCAATTTTCTAATATCGGAAGCAATAACATTATTAGTCCCATAAAAAAACCTCAATTTTTGGGTCAGTTCTGTTCCAATTTGCCCGCAAGCTCCGATAATTAAAATTTTAGTGTTCATAAAGTGTAGTCTTTTAAGCTACAAATATAACGTTTTCGTAAAAAGAAAAATCAGCTCCCTTCTTTAAAAAAAGAAAAATCAATACCTTTGCCTTTCAAAAAATAGTAAATGAAAATCAGGTGCTGTGCATTATTTTTTATCTCTTTAATCATTTTTTCGTGTCAAAACGATGAAAACAAACGCGAAGCAGAAAAACTGAAAGATTTAAAAAAGAAAGAACTGGTTTTTCAGGCTATTGATAAATCCTGGTCATTTACAACACGTCCATTAAACCCTGAAACACAGTCATTAGTAAAAAACTGGTCTGAATGGCGGCAATTTCTATCAGAATTAAACCAAAAACCTAAAAGCTCAATTGGCGCTTTTCAGCAAAAATCCAGGGCACTTTCTAAAAAAGTAGGCGAATTAAATACTACCATTCCGCCGAAACTGGCTCAGCCAGCTGTTAAAAGCAGGATTGCAGTATTGTTGACACAAATCCGTTCATTGGATTTATATATTCATCTGGATCAGATTCCTGACAAAAAAGTTACGGCTTTGATCCAGGAGATTAATGCGGCCATTGCTTCACTAGAAATGCAGTTTGAAGAAATTACCAGAAAAGAGCAAATCCCTGTAGAACAAGGAGAGTCAGATATGATCCGTATGCTCGATACTTCCAGAGCCATCCCGTCGACAAACCCTCCTCAAAATTTTCCTTAAATTGAGTAAAGCTGCCTTATATAGTACCTACGACAAATCTTCAAAAATTAACCAGATCGCTGATGTTGTTGCCGTTCATCAACAGAAAATCCATCTTAAAGGACTGGTAGGTTCCTCCTTGTCATTCGTCATACAAGCACTTTTTAAAAAAACGGAAAATCCTTTTCTCGTTGTCCTAAATGATAAAGAAGAAGCCGCTTATTATCTTAATGATCTGGAACAACTTATTAATGACCAGGATGTTTTGTTTTATCCCGGTTCTTATAAAAATCCCTATCAGATTGAAGATACGGATAATGCCAATATATTGCTTCGCGCTGAAGTCCTGAACCGTCTTAATTCCAGAAAAGAACCGGCCATTATTGTTACGTATCCGGAAGCACTTTTTGAAAAAGTGGTTACCAAAAAAGAACTGGAAAAAAATACATTAAAAGTGGCTGTTGGCGACAAAATCTCTATCGATTTTATTAACGAAGTCCTGTTTGAATATGAATTTAAAAGAGTCGATTTTATTACAGAACCTGGCGAATTTTCGGTACGTGGCGGTATTATTGATGTATTTTCTTTTTCTAATGATAATCCGTACCGAATCGAATTTTTTGGCAATGAAGTAGATTCTATCCGGAGCTTCGATGTGGAGACGCAGTTATCTATTGAAAGGCAAAAAAAGATTACGATCATTCCCAATGTAGAAAACAAATTCTTTCAGGAAAACCGCGAGAGCTTTTTGTCTTACATCGATCCAAAATCGATACTTTTTATTCATAACACACAAAACCTGTTCGATAAACTGGACCGACTGTTCGAGAAAGCGGGTACAGTATTTGAAAAACTGTCAAAAGGAATCAAACACCTGGAGCCGGAACAATTATTTCTAAACCAGGCTTCTTTCATACAAAAAGCAGTAGGTTTTACGGTGGTGGAAACAGGAAGTAAAGCCATTTTCAGGACAACAAAAACTTTTGAATTCCATATTCGGCCACAGCCTTCGTTTAACAAGCAGTTCGATTTATTGCTTAGTAACCTCAGCGAAAACCACTTTAACGGTATAAAAAATTATCTTTTTTGTTCCAACGACCAACAGGCAAAACGCTTTCATGACATATTCGAAAGTTTAGACGAAGCCAATTCAGAGAACATCCGTAAACAATACGACACGATTACATTACCTTTATATGAAGGTTTTATAGACGAAGAACATCAGGTAGCCTGTTATACGGACCATCAGATTTTTGAACGCTATCATAAATTCCGAATTAAAAACGGCTATTCGAAGAAGCAGAATATTACTTTGAAAGAACTTACCACATTATCTGTTGGCGATTATGTAACCCATATTGATCATGGTATTGGAAAATTTGGGGGGTTGCAAAAAATACAGGTCGAAGGCAAAACGCAGGAGGCGATAAAACTGGTGTATGCCGATAATGATATTGTGTACGTCAGCATCCACTCCTTATATAAAATCTCTAAATTCAACGGAAAAGACGGTGCAGCACCTAAAATTTATAAGCTAGGGTCGAATGCCTGGAAGGTACTGAAACAGAAAACCAAAGCACGTGTTAAACATATCGCTTTTAACCTGATCCAGTTGTATGCGAAGCGCCGCCTGGAAAAAGGGTTCCAGTATAAACCAGACAGTTACTTGCAATTAGAACTCGAAAGTTCGTTTATTTATGAAGATACTCCGGACCAGACCAAATCGACCCAGGATGTAAAAAATGATATGGAAAGCGACCGCCCTATGGACCGGCTCGTGTGTGGCGATGTTGGTTTCGGAAAAACGGAAGTCGCTATTCGTGCCGCTTTTAAAGCAGTAGATAACGGAAAGCAGGTAGCTATTTTAGTGCCCACTACGATTCTGGCCTATCAGCATTACAGGACTTTTTCTGAACGTTTAAAAGAAATGCCGGTCACTATAGGGTACCTCAACCGTTTCAGGACTGCAAAAGAAAAAGCAATAACCATAAAAGAACTGGCCGAAGGCAAACTCGATATTATCATTGGCACGCACCAGCTCGTGAATAAAAATGTGGTCTTTAAAGATTTGGGCTTACTGATTATTGACGAAGAACAAAAATTTGGTGTTAACGTAAAAGACAAACTCAAAACCCTTGCGGCAAATATTGATACGCTGACATTAACGGCAACGCCCATCCCAAGGACATTACAATTTTCATTAATGGCAGCACGCGATTTATCTGTTATTACAACACCCCCACCTAACCGCTACCCTATCGAAACAAATGTGGTAGGGTTTAATGAAGAATTAATCCGCGATGCTATTTCATATGAAATCCAGCGTAACGGACAGGTGTTTTTTATCAATAACAGGATAGAAAATATTAAAGAAGTGGCCGGAATGATCCAACGATTGGTTCCAGGAGCACGTGTGGGAATTGGGCATGGGCAGATGGAGGGTAAAAAGCTGGAGGAATTAATGCTGGCTTTTATGAATGGCGAATTTGATGTCCTGGTATCGACTACTATTATTGAAAGTGGGCTTGATGTCCCTAATGCCAATACGATTTTTATCAATAATGCTAATAATTTTGGGCTTTCCGACTTGCATCAGATGCGGGGCCGTGTAGGACGAAGCAATAAAAAAGCGTTTTGTTATTTTATTTGTCCGCCGTATCATGCCATGACCGAAGATGCCAGAAAACGCATCCAGGCACTGGAGCAATTCAGCGAACTCGGCAGTGGTTTTAATATTGCGATGAAAGATTTGGAAATCCGTGGTGCCGGTGATTTATTAGGTGGCGAACAAAGTGGGTTTATTAATGAGATTGGTTTTGAAACGTACCAGAAAATCATGAATGAAGCCATAGAGGAGTTAAAAGAAAATGAGTTTAAAGACCTCTATGAAAATGAAGGCGATGACACTGCAAAAGAGTATGTTAAAGATATTACGATCGATACCGATTTTGAATTGTTGTTTCCGGATGAGTATATTAATAATATTTCTGAAAGGCTAAATCTATACAATGAACTCAGCTTGATTAAAGACGAAGCAACATTACTGGCTTACGAGCAGAAACTCATTGACCGTTTCGGTACTTTACCAAAATCAGCTGTAGCGTTATTAAACAGTATCCGTATAAAGTGGATCGCCACACAACTGGGCATCGAAAAACTGATCATGAAACAGGGGAAGATGATTTGTTATTTTGTAGCCGACCAACAATCAGACTATTATACCTCGAGTGCTTTTCATAAAGTATTGCAGTTTGTACAGAAACAACCGCAATTGTGTAGGATGAAAGAAAAGCAAACTCCTAACGGACTACGATTGTTACTTACTTTTGACAATGTAAAAAGCATTAAAAAAGCCCTGGAACTCATAACAATGGTACTATGACAATAGAAATTTACAGCGACATTGTTTGTCCATTTTGTTATATCGGAAAAACAAAATTTGAAAAAGCGTTGGCACAATTTGAAGGTAAAGAAAATGTTGAAATTATCTGGCGTGCTTATCAGCTCAATCCCGATGCTAAAACGGATCCTTCTGTTACTTCTTTGGAGCATTTTTGTAAAATAAAAGGTGTTAGTCCTGATGAAGGAAAGAACATGTACGACAACGTCACCCGCATCGCCAAGGAAAGTGGGTTGGTATTCAATTTATATAATGCTGTTCCAGCCAATACATTCCGGGCACATCAATTTTCGGCTTTTGCCAAATCCAAAGGAATCCAAAATGAGGTGGAAGCGGCTTTGTTTGCTGCTTATTTTACAGAAGGAAAAAATATAGATGCCATTACTACATTTATCGAAATTGGGCAAAAATACAATATCCCTGCAACGGATATTGAAGCTATCTTTGATAATAATGCATTTGCTGATGAAGTGGATGCTGATATCGAAAGAGCACATGAGTTCGGTATCAATGCGGTTCTATTCTTTATTTTTGATAATAAATATGCTGTAAAAGGGGCACAATCTACGGAACATTTTCTTGAGGTATTGAAGAAGTGTGTTTAAGATTACGATACTTGCTGTCAGCGGATCGTGATTAAACAATGATTATAAATAGTGTTTTCGCAAAAAAACTAAACATAAGCCATTATGGCAAACTTAAGCTTACCATTTAGATTCTTATTTAGTATCCATTTAATTTAAAATCTTTGTTGTAATCTTTATCCATTTTATAAAGTATTCTGTCAGAATCTTTAAATTTTATTTGATATTTTTCACAAACTTCTTTTAGCTTTTCTAAATAATTGAGATAAATAATAATTTGTAAATTTATATTAGTTTCAGAATATTTTAATTCCTTGCCGTAAATAAATCTATAAACTCTTTGATCGATTATTTGATAAATTTCCGGATTTTTGAAACGTAAAATTGTTGAAGCCATTGCAAGTCTTATCCCTTTTTGGTTTTTCTCTAATAATTTCAGTAAGATTTTGGTCGTCAAACTTATATTTAAATTTTCATCATTCGGATTTAATTCATTAAGCAGGTTTATAGTTTCTGTATCAAATTTTGCATAACGATTAACTTTCCATAGTATGATTTCATTAAGTATATCTTGATTAAAATCTGAATTTAAACTGTCAAGTTTTTTAGTTAATTCAACTTGATACTTAAAAGATGAAACATCTAAGTCATTTTCATTTGGAATTATTTCAAAAATTGTTTTCATTTATAAAGAGAGTTTTGAAGCAAAATTAAAATTCCACTTTCTAATGAATTTAAAACGTGTTCTTTATTTGCAAGTTCATTTTTGTAGAAATTTTTATAACCTGAAATAAGCTGTTCAAAAGAAATTTTATTATTTCTAATATCTTTTTTAAGATTTCGAGTTTCTTTTCGATTGTTGTTTCGTTCCATTCAGAAGAGTTCGGGTCAAACAAAGTTCTTAGAGTTCTATGCTTATACAAACTTCCAAATATTTCATCAACTATTTCTTGATAATGTTTCATTTTGTTTAATTTTATTACGTTCTGCCGAACTGATGCTTAACTACAAACTCTTTAAATCTTTAATCACTTTAAATGCCACATCCACTTCATTTTCATTGACCAAAATAGTAAATTCATTTGAGGTGGATATGACTTCATGAATAATAATGCCTTCCCACGCCAGGCGCTGAAAAATAAAATAATAAATGCCCGGTGTGGACACGTTTTCTTTAGGCAACTTAATGGTAATCGAAGCCAGGCTATCCACACGGTGCAGTAGTTTTTCTTCTGCAAAATGATTAATGACAAGCTGGCCTACGCTCTCACTGACCACAATATTGGTTTCGCTTACGCCCCTGGAAGACGTATAAAATATATCGGTGTGGTTATTGATTTCTGAAATCAACGCGGCTTGTTTATTCAATATGGTTTCGGAAACGGCAAAAGTAAAATCAGATAAGGAAGACCGGACTGTTATTTGCCCAATGTTTTTAAGGACCTTGACTATTCTGTGGTTAAGCCTGAAATCCAAATCTACCGAAAGTCTTTTAAGCGCCATAACAATAGCGCCCTGTTTCACTTCTTTGCCGAGTTCTACTTCAAGCTCGACCATCATATTACGGGACAGTGAGGTAAGGTTAATAATGCCCTGAGATAAAGCACTTAATAAAAAAGGTTTGGTTTTAATGTAATTTTCTACAATAGAAGATACTGTTTTCATTATACTAATTTAATGCTGTAAATATATAAATAAAAACAATTTGTTACAGATATAACAATTATTAAAAATGGTAGAAAGCATCATCAATATGTTCAATATGAAAGTGGCCGGCTTCTTTATGTATGGCAATAATATCAAAACGGACGTCCACTTCTAAATCTTTGGCAGTAACATATTCATTGACCGCTTTGACCAGTAACTGGATTTTTTTAGGTTTTACAAAATCTTGTGGCAAACCAAAATCGAGACTGGAGCGTGTCTTTACTTCAACAACAGCCAGGACATTTTCTTTTTGG
>DASVUQ010000175.1:0-8386 GCA_036386975.1 Flavobacterium sp.
CCTTACAGGTAAAAGAGCGATGGTAGGAAATAATGTTTCTCACGCTATGAATAAGACTAAAAGAAAGTTTTCTGTAAACTTACTTAAAAAACGTTTTTATCTTCCTGAAGAGGACAGATGGATTACTTTAAGAGTGGCTGCATCTACAATAAAAACAATTAACAAAAACGGAATAGCTGCTGTTCTTAAAAAAGCACAGACACAAGGGTTTATTAAATAATCCGTTCCTTATAAATATATAGCAAGATGGCAAAGAAAGGCAATAGAATCCAGGTAATTTTAGAATGTACAGAGCACAAAGCATCAGGTGTTCCGGGAACTTCAAGGTACATTACAACAAAGAACAAAAAAAATACACCAGACAGGTTAGAGATTAAGAAATTTAATCCAATCCTGAAAAAAGTAACTGTTCATAAAGAAATAAAATAATACTTATTAGTCATGGCAAAGAAAACCGTAGCATCATTACAAACGTCTTCTAAGAGATTATCTAAAGCCATTAAAATGGTAAGATCTCCTAAAACCGGTGCATATACATTCGTAGAATCAATTATGTCCCCCGAGGCAGTTGATGAATTTTTAAAGAAAAAATAATTCACAATTACATCATATAGAAAAGCTACTTTCATTCGGAAGTAGCTTTTTTATTTTTATATTTGTCCTGATTTTCAGGAGCACATGTTACCGTTTTTAATCATCACTGTCCCGCTGTCCGCAGTATCTTTTGCCTCATTAAAAAATGATCCAAAAGGATACTTGCTCCCATCGGGGCTAGTAAGGAACAATTGTATATTTTACAGCTTTTGCCATCAAGTAACTATTAAACTATAAATACATTATGAGTTTTTTTAAAAAAATATTCTCATCAGAAAAAAAGCAAACATTAGATAAAGGCCTCGAAAAGTCAAAAGTCAGCTTCTTTTCCAAATTAACAAAGGCAGTAGCGGGGAAATCAAAAGTAGACGATGAAGTCCTGGATAACCTGGAAGAAGTCCTGATCGCATCCGATGTTGGGGTAAATACCACCTTAAAAATTATAACCCGTATAGAAAAGCGCGTTGCAGAAGACAAATATCTTGGTACAGAAGAACTTAATGTGATCCTGAGAGAAGAAATTTCAAGCCTGCTTTCAGAAACCAATCTGGGCGAAGCAACAGAATTTGTTATTCCTGTAAATGTAAAACCGTACGTACTCATGGTCGTAGGAGTCAATGGCGTAGGTAAAACAACAACCATAGGCAAACTTTCCTATCAGTTCAAAAAAATGGGTTACAAAGTAGTCCTTGGCGCAGCAGACACTTTTCGTGCCGCAGCCATCGATCAACTGCAAATTTGGGCAGACCGTGTAGGCGTACCGTTAGTAAAACAACAGATGGGTAGTGACCCCGCTTCTGTAGCTTTCGATACATTACAGTCCGCCGTAGCACAAGACGCAGATATTGTAATTATTGATACCGCCGGGCGTCTGCACAACAAAGTAAACCTGATGAATGAGTTGACCAAAGTAAAACGCGTCATGCAAAAAGTCATTGCCGATGCACCACATGATGTTTTATTAGTACTTGATGGTTCTACAGGCCAAAACGCTTTTGAACAGGCCAAACAATTTACGGCTGCTACCGAAGTAACATCACTGGCCGTAACAAAACTAGACGGAACGGCAAAAGGCGGTGTAGTAATAGGCATATCCGATCAGTTCCAAATTCCGGTAAAATATATTGGAGTAGGAGAGGGGATCGAAGATTTACAGGTATTTAATAAATATGAATTTGTAGATTCATTCTTTAAATAATTATTGACATAAAGATCAATATCTCCATTCTGATAACTATTATTCTTTTATGTTGAACAACAAACATATTTTCTGATTATTCCTGTATAGGTTGATCAGCAGTAAGATTATCATAGCTGCAACTTATAAATGCAGCAATAAAAGCAATACAATATATAGCTTTATCCTGTGAAGTAAGTTTTCAATATTATGAAATAGTTTGCTCCGAAACTTTTTTACCATCGTATTTAATTGTAATTTTATTTTTTAAAACATTATGAAATTACGTCTCCTATTACTGCCGCTATTGCTTGTTTTTATGGCATGTCAACAGCACATTACACCATCTGATGTGCCTGCAATAAACGGGTACTGGGAAATAGAGAAAGTAGTTTTCCCTGAAGGTGATGATAAAGATTATAAAATCAATGAAACATTCGATTATTTTCAGGTTGATAAAAATAATAAAGGCTTCAGGAAAAAAGTGATGCCGCAGTTGAACGGTACATTTCTTGCTAATAATGACTTTGAAACAATAAAAATTATATTTGAAAATGATAAAGCTTTTATACAATATAGCACACCTTATGCAAAATGGAAAGAAGAGTTAAGAGGAATTTCTGAGGATGAAATGGTTCTTGTTAACCCGCAGGGTATAGCCTATCATTATAAAAAAACAGCACCAATAAACCTATTAGAAGATGGCGAAAAGAATAAGTAATGAAAGTTCTATTGCAGAAGTGTTGCAACAAATTATCCAGGTTAATAAATTACAACCAGGTATTGACCAGATTGCTGTTAAAGAAGCCTGGGTTTCACTAATGGGAAATGGCGTAAACAGTTATACTAAAAATGTGGTATTAAAAGGTAATGTATTATATGTAGAATTAACATCGGCTGTATTACGGGAAGAGTTAAGTCATGGAAAATCTAAAATTGTAAAAATGATTAATGAAGAGCTTCGCCGGGATATAATTAAGGAAGTAGTACTCAGGTAACTTCTATTCATCTAAATAAAAATCCCGTTTCAAAATAAGGAAACGGGATTTAGAATATGATATTTATAAATCAAAAATCTTCAATCAAGAACTTTAAACCTTAAACATCAAACTTCAATCAAAAAACTCCTAATTCTTCAACCAAAACTCTTAAATATTTAAAATTGCTCTCTTCCTGCAAAATGAAAAGCACTTTCGATAGCCGCATTTTCATCACTGTCAGATCCGTGAACTGCATTTTCCCCTATAGAAGTAGCGTATGCTTTTCTAATGGTTCCTTCGGCAGCTTCAGCAGGGTTTGTAGCACCAATTAAAGTCCTGAAATCATCGACAGCATTATCCTTTTCTAAAATTGCGGCAACAATTGGTCCTCTGGACATAAATTCTACTAACTCTCCATAAAAAGGCCTTGCAGCATGTATGGCATAAAAAGCTTGTGCATCGGCAACAGTTAATTGTGTTAGTTTTAAAGAAACGATTTTAAAACCCGCATTAGTAATCATTGCTAAAATGTTTCCAATATGTCCGTTAGCGACTGCATCCGGCTTAATCATTGTAAAAGTCCTGTTTGTTGGCATTGTATTTCTGTTTTTTAAATTTGGTGCAAAAGTAAGTGTTTATTATCAGATATCTATAATCTAGTTACTTTTGATTCATAATTAAACAAAAAAAATATTTTTATAAAACAATAATTTTAAATTCATGCTCCAGTGGTTTTAAATTTTGAAATAGTTGTTCCAGCATAGCATCCCCATACTCCAGATAAAACTCTGAAAAGTTAAATTGCCGTTCCTGTAACCCCTGACCCGGAAAAAGTTGGTCCTGAAGATTTTTAATTCTTTCAATTGCTTCGGCATGTTTCCTTTTTTGTGCTTTTAAAAGCCGTTTTTCTAAATGATTCAATCCTTTTAATTGTTTTGCTTCCTGTGCTTTTACAGCTCCTGTAAATGAGGGGTCGGTTTGTTCTGCAATAACATACAATGCTGCAAATTGTTTTTGTAAGAATATTTTTTGCGCTGAGAAATCAATACTAAATTCAGATAGCTCTTTAACTTTAAGATTGATCAGGTCCTGCTGTTTCATAAATAAATCATTCCACTTTAGGTGGAGCTTATCTACCAGTTGATACTTTTTTTGCGTAACTAACAAAGCCGAATTCCGTAACAATAACATAGGGAAAGTAACCTTTGCGGTATCAAAATATGATTTTAGTTCTAGCCAGTACGCCAGTTCCCCGCCACCGCCTATATAACATAAATTAGGAAGAAGAATTTCCTGGTACAAAGGGCGCATAACTACATTAGGGCTAAATTTTTCTGGATGGTTTTCTAATTCAAGTAGTATCTCGTCCTCAGAAAATTCAATGGTCGTATTATTAACAAGGTACCTGCCATTTTCTAAAAGGATACGTTCCCGTAAATTATCATCCAGATAAAATAAATTCATTTCTCTTGGGTTTACCTTAACCTTATATTGCTTTAAAGCAGTAATTGTTTCTGATACCGCTTTAAAAGAAACCTGGTGTAACAGCTCTTCCTTAACATAAGGAACAAATTGCTTTTTTAAATTTGCACTATCGGCATCAACAATGACCAGGCCATATTTACCAAAAAGGACATTGGCCAGAAACCGCGTGGCATCAGTTAAGTTATCATGTTGCAAATAAGCATCATGAAAAATTTTCTTAATGGTAGTAGCGTTATTTCCTATACCCAATTCAGCCGAAAAAACGTTAAAAACTTCCTCTAACCCTGCTGTAGATAGCCTTCCTACTGCACCGCTACTTTTCTTGTTCCACCTGAATTTTTTACCTTTAAAATTAAAATAATTAATTTCTTCAAAATCATGGTCTTCCGTTGCCATCCAGTATACCGGAACAAAATTATATTCGGGGTAATGTGTTTTTAATTCGTTGGTAAGATTAATAGTTGAGACAATCTTATATAAAAAATATATCGGCCCGGTAAAAAGATTGAGTTGATGACCTGTTGTAATAGTAAAAGTGGTGGGTAAAACTAAGGACTCAATATTTTTTTTTGTTTCTTTAGAACATATGGTCAAAGCATATTGTTTTTCTAATTCAGCAACCAGAAGCTTTCTGTTATTGTTGTTCGCTGTATTATAGTTAGTCTGCTTTTCCTCAATCTGGTTTTTAAAATTGTGAAGGTGTGGAAACCGGTTGTAAAATTGTTGTAATTCAGGTTTTTCATTTAAATAATCGGTAATAATCGTAGAAAAATATCCTGAATCCTGGTAACATATATAATCGTTTGGCATGAGTGCTTAAATTTATCCAAAATTACAAAATATTAAAGTATAGTTTTAGTTTATACATTGTTTGGGATGGTGGTTTATATTATTATTTTGATACAAAAAGAACAAGAATACATTTTATAACACGCTATACATTAATTCGTATATTTAAAAAGTAAGTTCTTTTGGGTTTACTTTAAAAGTATACATACATTTCTTGTAAAAACAAAGAGGCTGCCACAGGCAGCCTCTTTGTAAATAATGTTATTCAAATCTCTAATAAATACCCTTAATACTTATAAGTGGTTATTCTAAAACCGTTTGCATTTGAAAAAGTATATATGGTATTACCATAAACAATTCTAAAAGATTCTTTCTTAACATATAATCCGGCAGGCGTTATAAGTTGGTTATCTAAGTTAGCCAGATATGCAGGACGTGCTATATCTGGGCCTAATACATTAGGCAATGTAGTGCCTCCAGGATTTGCAAATTCTCGATTCCATTTTATACTTTCAAGTTTAATCTTTTTATTAACGGGGTCTTCAACTACATTTACGGTATTACGAATAACAAATCCTCCTGAAAGTACATATTGTATATAACTGGTTCCGCTATAATTATTATCATTAAAAGTAAAATCTATAGATCTTATAGTTCGGCCGCTTGTCATATTTACCTGTTGTTCCAACGATCTGAATAACGGAGAATTCGAAGCTGCGGTAAACAACTCAGATCTGTACCCGAAGTCCGTAAAAGGCTTTCCAGGAAGTAAATCTTTATAATCATCGGTTGGAGCAGGTATAACAGAGTATTTTATACTGGCGGACACACCATTTGTCCCTATAGCAGTAAAATTGCCTGTGTCATTATCGTAAATAAAATCAGTTAATTTCTGGCCACCTACTTCTACCGCAGGGCTTACAGTGATACCGGTAGGAGTATAAGCAATACCCATGTTTTTAATTTCATTAGATCCAGATGTGTAGGTAGCAAACCGCGTGAGTTGCGGAGCAAAATCAAAATTGTATTTAAGAATGGTTGTACCATCATTGGTTTCTAAAATCCGGAACATAGATCTAGGCCGTGTAGGGCTCGGAATACCTATAACATTGGGGATCATGAGCCTATTCGCAGCTAACAAATTAGTCCATTCCTCTGCAGTAGCTTTAACAAAACGCAATTCCTCAAAGCTTCTGTTGGTCCTGAAAATAAGTTGCCCGTTCTCCTGCCCATAATACAAAAACTGAAAGTCACCTTTATAGCCTTTGCCCCTTAAAGCTGCGGTTGGAAAATTATCACTTTCAGACAAAAGATGAATCCTGTTTTTTGTAGTAAACACAAGGCTTACGGTAGTCCTTAAATCGATACTATACCTACTAGTGTCTCGAGTTATACTAGCATCATTAAAATCTGATGCCATTACGACATTACCACCATCCTGGAATTTAAAAAGATGGGTAAATCCACCTAATTGTGTCTTATCAGTAAAATATACTGCTTTCCATCCCTCTGGAGATGCCTTTAATGCCGCATCAAGTTCTTTTGCTCTGGCAGTTACTCTTTCTGCTGCTGGGGCATCAAACAAGGGATCCGCATCTTCTTTGCGGTCACAGGATATCAATTGTAATGCTAAAAAAGCAACAACGATATAATTAGTTATAATTTTTAGTTTCATATTTTTAGTTTAATACGTGTTTGTATCAGGCCTTGGCCGTTAAAGATTAAGTATATAAAGCCTGTTTTGTTCTACGGCATTCTGTAATACATAGAAATCTATATTATAATTATCTCTATAATATCTTACTACCTGGGCTTCTTTAGCCCTAAGTGCGGCCCTAGCTTCTACATTTGTTATCCCATTGATTAATGCATCATAACCTGTTCTTGAATAATCAAGCATAGAAGCTACCATTTCGGCAAAATCTTCAAATACTTTATCCTGAGCGTAAGCAGTGATAAAGCCTCTTTCTCTTGCTTGTTCATTTGTTAACTCATACCAATTTGCGGTGTACCCGGATGGAGTAATCGTGCTGAATGCCTGTTCATCAAAAGCCCTGGTCTGCGTCAGGATATGGGCATACTCATGTTGTAGCGTATGTATAAACCGTACCACATCATCACGGTTATTTCTTCTGAGAAGATCTACTTCAAAAAGGGTAATCCTCATTCCACCCTCTGCTATTCCCAAGGTAACGGTACCTGTCGTATTTAAATTCACACCTCCTACCAAAACAAATTCTCTTGGTGCAATGTTTCTAATAAAATTAGACTCTCCTGCAGCAGTATTATAACTATCAATCCAGAGTTTCTGTACTACCTCCATTGCCGGCAGTACTTTTTCTTCAGTTGGAGGAAACAAAAAGCGGTTATTGTCGACGGTATTCTGGTTCCATTTATAAAGTACCCTTACATTATAGGGATTTATAAAATTAGTATTAATCCATCTGTCAGTATCGGATTCATTCATTTGCGGAGGGGTGGTTAATTGACTCTCCGTCAAAGGCTCTTCCTTAGAACAGGCCATTAATGAAACAACTGCCATAACAATCAATATTTTTTTGTACAGTTTCATTGCTATTATCATAATTTATAATTTTTATATTAATAATTAACGTGGGTTTTTTTCCAATCCCGCATTAGATGCAGCTAAAGGAATTTGTAATGCTCTGCGAAGGTCGTTTTTTGTTAAGATATTCGTGGGCTGATTGTAGATTTCGTGCCTTACCTCTAATGCAAACCTTTTAATATCAAACCATCGTAGCCCTTCATGTAAAAATTCCTTTCTCCTTATTTCCGCAATGGCTTTGATATACGATTTCTGTACATCATCAATAAGGGGATAGAAAGGTGTATATTCATTAGGTATAACAGGATATTTTGCAGTAACGCGTTCTATTGTAATCTGATCCGTTACAGGATTAAAATCGTCTAAAGGGTCTGAAGGATTATCATATATACGTAGCGACAGGAAATATTGTAATTCAGCATTAGCCAGCTCAAGTTGCCCGTTCATAACATGGGCTTCGATCCTGTTGAGGAAAAACTCATCATTGCTTAACAATACAATGCCGACAAATGGCAGGCCAATGCCCGCATTAATATTTGTATATCTGAAATATTCATTGAATTTAGTAATATTTAGAGTAATATTTCCATTATTTGAAACAATAAACCTGTTATATATCCATACCTTATTGAATAAGTTCGTAGCATTTGCTAAAAATGCAGGCCTTCTTTCCCCTGTAAAGTTAAACCTGTTGCTAGAGAGAGTTCTTCGATAAACAGAGTTAGGCGAGGCAATTAATAAGTTGGTCGGCTGGTTTGATTGCCCGTATACAACACGCCTGGTATTGCTATCTAA
>DASVUQ010000176.1:0-3803 GCA_036386975.1 Flavobacterium sp.
GAAATTGGCTATGGAAGTATCTGTCCAGGTAGAGAAGGCCGTCATCCGCTTTACCCAATTTTCATAATCTTGTACGGTCGTAAAAGGCTGGTTGCCCTTACCTGAACCAAGTTTGCCTATGGTTAAAGGCAATGAAGAAAACTGCGCAAAAGGCATGTACTCCGGATGAAGTTTTTCTGCTTCCAAAGATTTGTTTAGTATGTCTTTTAAAATATCATACGAAATTTTGTCTGTCTCATTAAGACTTCCCCGTTTATAACCCGCTAAAAGGTTTTTGTATTTCAGGTAAAACTCATGTAACTGCTTACGGTATTGTGCAGAGCCGTCATTCGGCAAGAGATCGTTATAGCGGTTGTCACCAATGCTGGTTGCCTCAAGGGGGAAAAGCTTCAGACGCTCCTCATAATAATTGTCAAACAGTTGGCTCAGGGCTTTATTTTTGGTTAAGGGTTGAGCAAAAATTTTGGTAGTGGATAACGTTGTAATTACCAGAAGAATCAAGGTTCCGGAAATCAGTTGTTTAAATTTTAAGAGCATGATGGTAGGTTGATGTGGGTGGGATTATTCACTTTGGTGTTCTCTAGGATGGTGACGGCAATTAGCGGATTTGCGCTACTGCAGCGTATATTCCACATATATTATGCAACATACGGATATTTAAATATTCGGGGGTAGGTAGATCCTTTATTTTGCTATTAAAAAACGACTGTTTTCTATTGTCAAAAAACGAACGTTAAACTTTTAAGTAGGAATAAACTTTTCATTCTCCAATATAGGTTTACCTTTAAAAAGCTAATCTACTACCAGATTGGTAAATCATATCAAATCCATTTATCCTATACAAAACAGATTCAGAAATCCCATTATTACTGCATTTTTATTCACAACATCGCTTTTATTAAGCGTATCATGTTCTAAACAACCAATTGAGCTTTCCCCAGGTACTAACACTTCGAGTAAGGGCTAAGTCTCAAGCACCTTTAGTGAAAATCGTAATTACCTACCTGACGTAAACAATGATTTTCAAGCCAAAGCCGTCTCTTATTACGACAAAATTGAAAATGCTTTTAGTTCAACACCCGGACGGATTAGAAATGAAACTTCCGATTATCCAGGATATTATGGAGGTGCTTACATCAACGCACAAGGAAAATTGGTTGTCTTAATTAAAGGGGATGTTTCCAAAGAAAAGAAGAATATTGCTAAAATAATTGGAAGTGATGACTTCATAACATTGCCTTGTAAGCATTCCTACAAGTCATTAGTGCAAATCATGAAAGACCTTAATGAGTTTTGCTTAAAAAAAGCAAATGACTCAAAGTCAATGAATACTAATGCATTTGGATTAAGGCCTGATTTAAATCAAATAACAGTTGAGCTTGCGGATTTTAGTGATAAAAAGATTTCGGAGTTCAAAAAAGAGGTGATGAACTCTGATACTATTGGTTTCAAAAAGTCGGCTGGTCGACTAATTGATCTGGCGGGCTTAGAGCCTGGTTGTCCTGCATATACAGACAACTATGCAGCTTCTTTTGCCTTTAGAGCACAAAGAAATTCAGATGGAAAAGTAGGTATGGTTTCCTCCGGACATTTACTGGCGTTGGATGCTCCCCTTATGACAATGGGGTTCTAATTGGTAATTGTTCTATTTCACGCAATAGTGGTTCGGTGGATGCGGCTTTTATTCCCATAAATGACCCTGATGCATATTATCCAAGTAATACCATTTGTAATACAGGAACTTCTCTATCTACAACAACCAGCCGCCCAGGTTTAGGAACAATAGTCAATATGAGAGGATTTACCACAGGGTATACTTCCGGTAAAATTCTTAATACTGATGCAAGTATTAAAAACGAGCTGGGCCTTTTAATTACAAATATGACCAGTGCTGAATTTCCTTCTTCCGGAGGAGATAGTGGAGGAATTATATACACCGTAATTAGCTCTACTAATGCAAGGCCAACTGTAGGTGTCCTTAAAGGCAGGGTGGTGGAAGGGACAACAATAACATTATATTATAGTAAAGCAGATCTTGTACTAAGTGCATTAGGTGTCAGTAGATTTTGATCTTTTATGCAAGCGGATTATGGAAAGTCCGCTTGCTAATCATCTATTTATAAATCCATATAATTTTATTTATGAAATTATTAAGCCTTGGGATATTAGCGTTTATTACATTAATTGGTTGTCAGAGAACAATCCAAACAGGTAATATTACCCAAACTAAAAATAACATCCAGACGAAAGTTGACACTCCTATCAACAAAATAACGAAAGTTGACACCTCTATAAACCGTGTAACAAAGGTTGACTCCACTTCAAAAATTGAAAGCAAGCTAAAGGTGGAGGATTTTACTCTTAGTATAAAACCCAAAACTTTCAAAAATTCGACAATGGGTAAAGCTAAACTTGTAATAACCAACAATACTAATGAGCAAGCTTTGGCAGATTTGGAATATTACGTTGATTTTTACCAGGACAATAAATGGAAAAGATTAAAGCTAAATGAAAACATCTTGTTTACTATGATTGCAATTATTTTAGAACCCTTGAGTTCAAGAGAGATAGACGTTAATTTTAAAATTGTTCCTTATAATTATAAACCTGGCAGGTATCGCATTATCAAAAAGTTAATAACAAAAAAGAATAAACATCTTCCAATATCGACAGGATTTAGAGTAGAATAGTTTTTTATATTACCCTTGCTTCTTTCTTTTAAAAATTTGCCCGGTGCCTTTGGAGTATTCGGGATTTCTGATATCTACTTTAGAGCTGTACTGATACACTTCGGTTATTGAATTTCAAAATAAGCACTCACTTTGTTTTTTTCACCGGTATCTTTAGCTACCAGTATTTTTGAGATTCTGTATTTACCTGGCTTGTAATCATAAGGTACAGGTTGTAAAAAAAGATCCATAACTGTAGTTTTACCTGGAAGAACTCCATAGGCTTCATCAGTAAAAGCGACATTTTTGAATTTAACTTTATCCCATTTTTCGCCATTGAAATATCAATTGAATAATGAGATCCAAAGTTTAATTGATATTTAGAGTTATTAATTATAGTAAGATTTGCCTTATTTATTTTCGGAAGTTTGAAAATATTAGGCGATATAGTCATTGTTATTTGATTATTCGATGTACTGTCTGCGTCTGCTTTGGGCACATCAATTTCAGCCTTAATTCTTCTGTCTTTAACTTTAGAGCTCGTATCGTCAGAATTTTTTAACATTTGCTGACCGCCACAACCATTCAACAAAATAGAAAATGTATATAGAACTAGATGGTTGATCATAGACGTCCTAATTTTATTTAATATGTAAGGTATGAATTATACATGTTTAGTACAGATATGATACGATAATATCTGGTTCCAATTAAACGACTGAATAACATTCCCTAGACGGAGCATTATTACTTCTCTTTATGGAATTGAATCTTCAATAATACTCATGAGGATGGGCTATGCTAGGTATACATTTCCACACCAATGATTCCATAGAATTTTGCTCCATAGTATTAATAGATTTTCGGAATCAGTCTGAAATACTTGATAATTAGCTATTTAAGCTGGTGAACATTAGTTGATTCAAAAGGAAATGCCTACATTGTTATGTCTTCTTACATACCTATCTCTAATGAAGCATTATATCATTCGTATCCTAGTCTGTTTCTTATTTCTTTCTTCTGCTTGTAAAAAAGAAGATTCACCAAGCCAATCCAGTGCAAATATTATGCAGGCCAAAATTGATGGAAGATATTTTGAAAATAAGGCTTGTTTTGGATGTGCCGAAGGTGGGG
>DASVUQ010000177.1:0-7741 GCA_036386975.1 Flavobacterium sp.
CAATTTTTTCCTGCCACTGGGCGACAATTGTTCCGGAAGGTACGCCTACATTCTGGCCCCTGACGGTTACCGATGCTGACTTGTCTCTTCTTTCTAATTCACTGGGGCCTGAACCTTCAGTAATGGTTGCGAATTGTGATAACTTTATTTGCTCGCCCCTGTCGTTTATAAAAATCAGGTTGCTGACATCGGTAATGCTTTTTCTGTCAAAAGCATTGTATTTAATATTAATGTCATATTCATATTCACCGGCCCTGAACCTTCCGTCCGTGTTACCACTAAAAGCAGTCTGCATGGTCATACCAACCGTTTGAAGGCTCAAGCCAAGTGTTGCCATTTTATCACGGTCTACTTTTACATTCACTTCGGGGTTTCCTTCTTCAACAGATAATTCAATTTCTGTGGCTCCGGGAATGGTGCGTAAGTCTTTTTCAGCCTGTTTTGCAAAAGCCATGGCACTCTCTAGCGAAGGGCCGGTAACTACAAGTGCCAAGGTAGCGTCTTCTGCAGCCCCTAAAATGCCCACCGGAACAGTTTTAACTTTTGCGCCAACTAATTCTTTTTCCAGTTTCCGTTTTATTTTCGCCGCATACACGCTGGCACCGTCAGTTCGGTCCTTCTGGTCAACCATTTTCACGTCAATCTCTGCTTTATAAGCGGTGGCCTGCGATGCCCCAAGCCCTTCACTGGTCTGGCCTACAGTAGTAATCTGGCTCTTTACATATTCTTGTGTCTTCAGGAAATTTTCCGCTTTTTGCGTCATGAAATTGGTTTGTTCTAATGAAGCGTCTTTTGGCATTTCAATCTGAACTAAAAACTCGCCGCTGTCTGATGCTGCAAAGAATTCGCCGCCAATGAAACCTGCCGGAACAAGTGCTATGGAACCAAAAAAGATAAGAAGTACAATAGCTAAAGTTGTTTTATAATGGTCCAGACACCAGGTTAACAATCGCGAAATCCAGTTAATAAAACGTGTTAAATAGCTTTCAAATCCTAGAATAATCCTTTCAAAAAGATTTTTACCTTTAATGTGTTCTAATTTTCCATATCGGGAAGACAACCACGGAATGATGGTAAATGAGGCCAGTAATGACAATAGTGTCGAGATAATTACCGTTACACAGAATTGCGTAATAATGTTTGAAACCAAACCGGTACTCATTGCGATGGGCAAAAATACTACCACGATAACCAATGTAATAGAAGTTACGGTTCCGCCAATCTCTGCAGTTCCGTCATAAGCGGCGCGAACACGGTTTTTGCCCATTTCCATGTGCCTGTAAATATTTTCAAGTACCACAATGGCATCATCGACAAGAATACCGACAACGAGTGATAAACCTAACAAACTCATTAAGTTTAGCGTATATCCCATTAAATAAATTCCGATAAAGGTGGCAATTAACGATGCCGGAATAGAAACCATAACGATCAGCGAGTTCCGGATGCTGTGCAGGAAAAACAACATGACGAGTGCTACTAAAAGTACGGCAATAAGCAAGTCATGTACTACAGAATCAGCCGCTTCCAGTGTAAAAACCGTAGTGTCTTTAGCTATTTCCAGCTCCAGCCCATTGGATTTATAATCTGCCTTAAGCTTATCAATTGTTTTTACTAATTCTTCGCTTACTGCAACAGCATTGGCATCTGTTTGTTTGATAATCTGTAAAATGATAGCACTTTTTTGATCAACACGGGCTACCTTTTCGGTAATTTTTTGTGTGTCCTGAACATCAGCAATATCGGAAAGCCTCACCTGGACTCCGTTTTTTGAAGATACAATCAGGTTCCTCAATTCGTTTACGTCTTTGTACTTTCCTGCAAGACGAATTAATATTTTTTGCTCACGCGTCTGGATGTTTCCTGTCGGGAAATCAAGGTTTGATGCCAGGATGTTTTGCTGCACTTCAGGAATGGAAATATTGTACCCCTGCATTTTTACGGCATCAAGGTTTACCTGGATTTCTCTTTCTTCACCACCGATAATATTTACCTGGGCCACACCTTCAACCCGGGAAAGCACCGGAGCTATTTTTTTATCAATTAAGTCATAAAAAGCGACTTCATCCATTTTCCCGTTGGCACCAATAGTCATAATTGGCAGGTCGCTTAACGAGAACTTGGTTAATGAAGGCGTTTCAACATCATCAGGCAGATCGCTGAGAACAGCATTTATTTTGCGCTGTGCATCGTTCATCGAAATATTAGCATCGGCATTTGAGGTCAATGTAATGGAAACAGTCGACAAGCTTTCATACGATTTAGAATCTATTTTTTTAATATTTTCAAGGGATGCAATCGCGTCTTCAATTTTTTTAGTAACCGTATTTTCAACTTCACTTGGCGAAGCACCGGGATAAATTGTTGCAATCATGATTACGTTAGTTTCGAATTTTGGAATCAATTCGTAACCTAAATTGCTGTAACTAAAGAGTCCGCCCAAGGTCAGGATGGTAAACAGTACAATTACCAGCGAAGGGCGTTTTATGGATATTTCTGCTAATTTCATTTTTGTTTTTTTAGGTTCAGAGTAATAAAGAGGTAAAGTGACAAAGTAGCAAAGGGGCAAAGTTTTAGTTTTATAGTGAATGAAGCAACTTTGCACCTCTGTCCCTTTGCACCTCTGCAACTTTGTACCTTTTATTTAATAATTTCTACTTTACTGCCGTCTTGTAAATTGATCTGCCCGGTTACAATAACTTGCTGCCCTTCGGATAATCCATTTAAGATTTCAACTTTATCACCAAAAATCCTTCCGGCGGTCACTTTTTTAAGTCTGGCAATTCCGTTTTCAACAATAAAAATCTCATTGCTGCCGACACTTCCCACAAATGCATTTCTGTGAACAACCATTAAAGAAGCTTTTTGTTGTTTAGAAGCAAATGATGCAGTACCATACATTCCTGCTTTAAGGTCGGCCGAAGCATTGTTGGTAATCTCTATTTCTACAGGGAAATTAAGTGTGGCATCTGCTTTTGGTGCAATAAAACTAATTTTGCCGGAAAATTCTTTAGCTGGAAAAACACCTGCTGTTACTTTAATTACATTTCCTACTTGTAATCCTGCTACCTGGTTTTCATTTACAGCAACCCTAAGTTTTAGTTTAGACACATTAACAATATCAAAAAGAGGTGTTGCTGCGCCTATAACAGAACCTGGTTCAATATATCTTTTATTAACAATACCACTTATCGTGGCTTTAATATAACTGTCGCCTATATTAATCCTGGCTTGTTTTAATTGTGATTCGGCGTTTATCATATTAAGCCTTGCCTGATCTACCTGTTGTTTTGTAACGCCTCCGGTCCTAAAAGCATTTTCGAACCGGACATAATCTGTTTTTGCATTCTGATATGCTGCTTCAGCAGTCTGCATTACTACTGCTTCCTGGTCGACTCTTACTATAGCCAGTGTTTGTCCTACCCTTACCCGATCGCCTTCATTGACTAAAACTTTAACCACCCTACCCGGCTTTTCAGCAGAGAAATTAATTTCCTGTATGGGCTCAAAACTACCATTGGCACTAAAATCCAAAGCAATTTCTTCTGTTTTTACGGTATCGGTTTTTACTGAAACCGATGTGTTTTTTTCGGCTACCACATCTATTGCTGCTTTATTTCTTTTTTTATTATTGTTCAATACTAACGCTATAAGTACCAGTGCGCCAATAATAATTATTCCTGTAATAATATTTTTTTTCATCTTATTTATTCGTTAGGGTTCTTAATTCGCCTTTTGATTTGATTAATTGGATTTCTGCTAATTTATAATTAAGTAGTGCTGAGGTATAATTATTGCGTGCTTCTACCAGAGCATTTTCTGCATCGAGTAAATCGGTTAATGAAGCCAGCCCCTGGTAATAATTATTTCTGGTATTGTCTAATACTTCCTGAGCCAGTTGCGCATTTTCCTTTTGGGTTTTTATAGTAATCAAACTATTCTCAATTTGTTTTCTTGCATTCTCAAAATCAAGATCAAGAGCGAGCTTGGTTTCATTAAGATCTTCTTTTAATTCTCTTAAATCAATATCTGCCTGACGTACTCTTGCACGTGTACCGAATCCGGTAAAAATAGGTACGTTGAGATTTAATCCGACAGCCGAAAAATCGGACCAGTATATGCCTTCTGAAGATTTACCACCCCATGGCATTTTAGGCCCTTGTCCAATATAGTTATAACTTCCTGTTAAAGATAAAGTAGGATAATATTCTGCGATAATAGATTTCTTCTTAAAATCCAGCAGTTGTTCTTGTTTTTTTAATAACAAATATTCTGTCCTGTTCATCGTATTGGGAATTTCAGACAATACCTGAGGAGTAACCTCAAACTCCGTTTGTGGAATAATTATATTGGTTTCAATAGGCATTCCCATATAGAATTTTAATGCATTTTCCTGTAACTGGACTGCATTAAGTGCTTCCTGACGTTGTGTATTAATATTTGAAATTTTTACCACCACCCTATCAAGGTCAATTTTTTTCGCCAGTCCATTTTCGAATTGCCCTTTAATAATATCCCGTACTTTACTAGTGTTTACAAAATTACTATCAACTACAATTAACCTTTGCCTTAGCACATATACCTGGTAATACGCATTAGCCACCCTTTCTATTACCTGTTCTTCCGTCAGCTTTGCGTTAATCTGATAAAACTCCCTGGTCGATTTGGCAGCTTTTAGACCTGTAAATACGGCCTGGTTAAAAATAGCCTGGTTGAGAGATACTCCTGCTGTAGAGTTCCACTTTTGTCCTAAAGGCGCTAAAATTGTTGTGCCTGGTGCGCCAAAAAAATCTCCAGGCAAGGCATTCAATTGCAATATCGGATTATAAGTTAAATTACCATTGGCTGAAATCTGTGGCAATGCCCTGGAACGTACTTCCTGAATTTGATATTCACTATTCTCAACACTTAATTTTGCTTTTTTTGCATCGGCTTTATGTTCCAGCGCATAATCAATGGCTTCTTTAAGGGTAAGCGTTTTCGACTGGTTCCCCTGTTCACTGTTGACCGTTTGCTGCGACCGGGCAGCAACAAACAGCATTAGTATGGATATAAAAAATAGTCTCTTCATTATATAATTGGATTTAGTAAGTGTTTTTCTAATTCAATAACCCCCGCTTCTGTTGCCATGGCACGGGTGTGGTATTCCAAAGCTATCTTTTCTAACTGAAATGCTTCAGTTTCAGATGCCGTATTTTCATTAATACTAAAAATCAATGTATAGTAAAACCTTATGTACACCTCTATATTAATATCTTTTCTGTACAGGCCTTGCGCCATCCCTTTTTCTATATTTTGTCGAAAAAAACTTTCGCATTCCTTAATCTGGTTACTTTGAAGTTTGGCATAAATTTCAGGATAATGCTTTTTTAACTGAAAAATAGGCGATGTTTCCGTAGACCGGAACATGTCCCGAAACATCCTCCTGATTTCAAAATTTTCTTCTATGGCATTATAACCCTTGTCTACTATAGTGTTAATCGAATGATTAACTTCTTCGGTTAAGACCTGTGTGCTTTCTTCTATAAGGATTTCTTTATTGGCAAAATACTTATAAATCGTTTTTTTGGAGATACACATTTCTCCCGCAATATCATCCATTGTAATACTCTTAAAACCCAATTTTAAAAACAATTCTTTGGCTTTACCAATAATTTTATCTTTCATCATTTGTTATCATTTAAATCCTCTTGCAGATTTATTTATGTCTACTCCGGATGCAAATGTAAAATGGAAACTTTGAATACAAAAATAGTTTCCATAGTATTTACATAAATTTAACATTGTTGGTAACGCTAACGTTTTCGTAAAAATATATTCATTTCCTTCAGGTCATTATTGCCCTATTTATTTTACTTTTGCAGAAGTCAGACTTGAATTATTGTAACTATTCAGTAAAAAATGCATTCTATCTATCAGTACCAGGAATTTATTTCCGATTATCTTAACGAGCAGGTAATTATAAAAGAACCTGAAAACCTGTATCAACCCATACATTATGTTTTGTCCGATGGCGGAAAAAGGATGCGGCCCGTGCTTACGCTCATGACAGCAGAAATATTTAATACGAATTATAAAAAGGCACTTCCTGCCGCGCTGGCTGTTGAAATTTTTCATAATTTCTCGCTCATACATGATGATATTATGGATGATGCACCATTACGTAGAGGAAAGGAAACAGTACACGAAAAATGGAATGTTAACACCGGGATCCTTTCCGGGGACGCCATGTTAATCCTGGCGTATCAATATTTTGAACAATATGAGCCCCATGTTTTCAGGGATCTGGCGAAACTTTTTAGCAAAACGGCACTCGAAGTTTGTGAAGGCCAGCAATATGATGTTGATTTTGAAATCAGGAATGATGTGACGATTCCTGAGTACCTCAGGATGATCCAGTACAAAACCGCTGTCCTTGTTGCCGCGGCAATGAAAATGGGTGCAATCCTTGCCGAGACTTCTCAGGAAAATGCAGATTTGATTTACGATTTTGGGTTAAATTTAGGGCTGGCATTCCAGTTACAAGACGATTACTTAGATGCTTTTGGTGACCCGGAAACTTTTGGCAAACAAGTAGGAGGCGATATCATCGAAAACAAAAAAACCTATTTGTACCTTAAAGCGGTAGAATATGCATCACAAGAAGAAAAAGAACAATTGTTGTATTTATTCTCCATACATCCAAAAGACAATACTGATAAAATTGATGCTGTAAAATTGCTTTTTAATACTACCGGTGCTGCTGATGCTACAAAAAAATCGATTCACGATTATACGCATAAGGCTTTCGAAAGGCTGCAAAAAATAAGTATCGACAATGAAAAGAAAGATATACTGAAATCTTTTGGAGAAAATCTTATGGGAAGAAAAGTGTAACAACTATTGATTATTGCTATTGAATATGAATTTTACAGCACCTTTGACCCCAGACCTGCTTTTGTGTGAAGCAAACAAAGAGAACTTGTACCAGGAACTGCTCGAGCAAATCAACAAAGACTTTAACCTGGCCAATGAAGGCGTAGATTTTCCAAAAAGTACCAAGCCTGAAGAACTAAAACTTCAGCTGCATGAAAAAATCTACCGGCTTATCCAGTATAAATTTGCAGAGTACCTCAACCTGCTTTACATAGTCGATGTGCCGGAAGACCAGATAAAAAAACTTGATGGCTCGGATCTGGTGCAACTGGCGGAACAGGTTGCTTTTTTAATATTAAAAAGAGAATGGCAAAAGGTATGGTTTCGCAATAAATATTAATTGTTCCAGTCCTTTTTCAGGACCATCTGATTCCGGATTATTTTACCATTTACATTAAAAAGTGTCAATTGATAGGCGTTGCCTGGCGGCCGGGCTTTCGCACTCGCTTTTTTTGTTCCGCTACCGCTACACAAAAAAGAGCTCAGACAATCGCTCAATCCCTAACGCTGAAGTTATGAAATTAACGCCTTTTAGTTTCAAGAGCCTGGTTATGAGTTATTCTTTAGATTTTTGTGTGTCTTTAAAAACCGGGAAAAGAAGGTCTCCCTTTGAAGCAAACTTTATCCGTTTCGCAGAGAAATAACACTTGTTCCCGTGTTCCTGAAAAAACGAAAATTTCTTTGATAGGTACTATCTTTAGTTCCTAATTTATTTTATTAATTTTTCTATATTTGTATAACTGAGAGGAAGCTTCCTGCGATTATTCACTGGATGTTTACCTTGTGTAGCCTCAATTAATATATTGGGGCTATTTTTTTCCAATTT
>DASVUQ010000178.1:0-5182 GCA_036386975.1 Flavobacterium sp.
TAAAAGAATACGGTTATGATTTTAAAGGTAACGTTAATTATATCCGAGATTATGCAATTGCTACACCTCCAAGGACCCGTCATAATGACCCTACCGTTATTATCCTTTGGGGCTATAACCAAGCCTATCCCATAGCCAGGATAGAAAACGGAGCCTCTGGCTTACAGCCATCGCAAATAGCAGACCTGCAGGCTATATCCGATACACGTCCGGAAGCAGAGCTGATCGCAGCATTGGATGCCCTTCGCGCGTCATTTCCCAATGCGATGGTTACCACCTATACCCATAAACCACTAGTGGGGATAAGTACGATGGCCGACCCTAAAGGCAACCGGATGACCTACGTGTACGATACTTTTAACAGGCTCAAAGAAGTACGTGACAAGGACAACAAGATACTTTCAGAAAACCAGTACCATTACCGGACACAAAACTAACAAAGATGAAAAAGCACTATCTGTTTTTTCCACCCCTCCCGGTACTGGCCTTATGCCAGGGACGTATCAAAACGATATCAAAACCACCATCTACAAAGGAGAAAATGCCACTCTGCCTGTGGTAAATGTGGTGCAGCATGATGGGATTAAAGTAATTAAAACAATAAATAGAAATTGAGGATATGAAAAAATACATTATAACATTTATATTAAATATACACTTTGTTGCGATTTTTGGGCAAGGAACTCCAAATATTGAATTGCAGAATTTTTCTCCAAAATCGCCTGAAGCTAATGCTTTTATAAAGCAGGGGGAATATCCTGTGGATTTATCGACTGGCGTGGCTAATGTAAGTTTCCCTATTTACACTATACAATGTGGAGATTATTCTTTGCCAATAACATTGAATTATCATCCTTCGGGCATAAAAGTGAGTGATGAAGCTACATGGGTAGGATTAGGATGGAATTTAAATATGGGTGCCCAAATTATATCGGAGGTAAGGGATGGTCCAGATGAATATAATAGAATTTATGATCAAGTGCCTACTTACCGAGAGGTTGCTACTTTTATGACTAATAATCCCCTAGGCTATTTTTCAAATTTTTTTCAACCTTTAAAAGAGAATTCATGGATTAGAGATGTCTATAACTTTACCTCCCCTACTGCTAATGGAAAATTTGTGATTGATAATTTAGCCAATAAAGAAATTACTATTTATCCCCCGGATGCCTTCAAAGTAGAATTAACAGGGGGGGTTACATCTAAAAAATTTAAAATTACTGATCCTTCTGGAAACATTTACTACTTTACTGATACTAGAGAATATTCACAGACCATACAACAATACCAGCCACCATTGTATACCAGTGCTTGGTTTGTAGATAAAATAGAAACTGCAAAACATGATATTATTAATTTTACCTATATAGATGGTGGTAATATTACCCAATATAATTATGGGGAAAAGATTGTACATACTAGAACAATTGATCCTAATTGCGGAAGACCTATTTATACAGAGGGTCATTCCCCAATATTAAATGATGTAAATATGTTATCTACAAAAACAAAAAAAATATATAAAATAGAATTTAATTCAGGTCAGGTATTATTTAATTCTAGTTCCGGGAGATATGATTTTTATAATGTTAATGATAGACGTACGTTTGATGAAGGACCAAAAAAACTAGATAATATTGACATTCAAGCCAAGACAGGAAATACTTTTGTGACTGTAAAGAAAACGGAGTTTACTTATTCTTACTTTATTTCTGGAGTTGCAAATAGTACTTACATGTTAACACACAGGTTAAAATTGGATAAAATTTCCAATGAGTTAAATCCTGATACTGCTGAAGACATTATATTTACTTATTCAAATATACCACTACCTAATAAAAATTCAAAATCAATTGATTTTTGGGGATACAGTAATGGAAAGTTTAATCTTACCGCCATACCTCATCAAAATGTACCCTATTCTCAAAGTGGATATGGATCAGGTTATGAAAGTATAGGAAATGCCAATAGAGAGGTTAATCCATTAACCATTGAGGCAGGCATATTAAAAGAAATTAAATATGCTACTAAGGGTATTACAAAATTTGAATATGAACCCAATATGTATTATGGGGTTAATAGTTTAAGTAAATATTTGCAACAGCCTATTGCAAGTGGACATACCACACAAGGAACAGGACCGGGAAATACAGCCCCTGATGAAGCAACAATTGATGAATTTGTTACTATGTGTCCGGTAAATTGTATACAATATCAGGTTATTCCTTTTGAAGCTGTAAACGCAGAAGGAATATTAAGTTTTGAACATCAGAATCCAGTAGGAAATGATCCGACCCTTGTAAAACACCAATATGGCAGAGTCCGGGTCTTTGATGGCAATAATGATCTATTGTATGATTCCGGAAAAATGAAAGCTTCGCGAACAGTAAATGAAAGAATTTTACCAAATGGTTCTTGTAAAATTGTAGTGGAAGCCTATGGTTCCTATATGAGTATAACTGGAATAAGTTTTAAATATTATAATAACGATAATAGTACTAAAAATAATATTGGAGGGGGTTTGAGAATTAAAACAATTTCGAGCTATAACGAGAATATGGTTGATCCGGTAAGTGTAAAAATGTACGAGTATAATAAAAACGAAAACCCGACTCAGAGTAGTGGTACTTTGATTAAAGACATTTCTACTACATTCAGGTCTAATGATATTACTAATTATTCTGCTAGTTGTTGTAACCCTACTGCTCCTGGTGAACCTTTTGGTTGTGAATGGCTAGAACAAACTAACACCTCTTTCCATTCCAATTCTATTAATGGAAATGAGGGAAATAGTGTAACTTATTCTGAAGTAACAGAAAAGAATTTAAGTCCAGATAATAGAACTAATGGATATACTGTCAATAAATTTACAACCGATGCGGATTTTTTATATGATAGAAATGGAATTATAAGAGTTGAAACAGGTTATAAAAGAGGCAAATTACTTACTAAAGAGATCTTTAAGGCAGGAATTGCTGGTAATCCTTTACTGGTGAACAAGCAAATTAATGTTTATAATGAAGATGATAGAAAAATTGCGTATGTAAAAGGGTTTAAATTGTTTCAGCATCACTATATAAATTCCCCATATATTAACGGCAATATATCACCATTGCCTTTAGATGCTATTTTTGAAATCGTGGACTATGCTATTCCTGTTTCTTGGTTTTATCAAAAATCTACAGAAAATATAGATTATTTTTACAATTCTGCAGATATTCAAACAGGCCAGTCTTCAAACAAAATTGACTATTTTTATGATAATCCGAACCATTTACAGTTGACACGAATTGAAAAAACCAATAGTAAGAATGAAGTCGAAAAAAGTATCAATTATTATCCAGATGATTTATTAAGTGTTTCACAAATGCTAAATTTAAAGTCGCAAAACAGGATAAATGAAATAATTAAAACTGAAAATTATAAAAATGGAGTCTTAACTGATACTCAAAATAAAATTTATGAAGATTGGGGGAATAATATTATTGCTCCGGCTGTTATTCAGACTGCTAAAGGAAATGCTCCTCTTGAAAACCGGGTGCAATATAGTGTTATAGATAATACTACAGGAAATGCAGTCGAACTGCGGATAGAAAATGGGACATTTATAGTATATATTTGGGGCTACAATAAAAGCCAGCCTATTGCAAAAATTGAAAATGCGAATTATACCGACATACAAACGTATGAAACCAATTTGCAAAATTTATCAAATATAGGAACAGAAGCCAATTTAATAATAGCATTAAATAATTTAAGAGCCAATTTACCCAATGCTATGGTGACTACCTATACATACAAACCCCTTGTAGGCGTATCGACTATAACCGACCCCAAAGGCAACCAAATCACCTACACATACGATACTTTAGGCAGGTTACAATCTGTCAAAGACAAAGACAACAAGATACTTACAGAGAACCAATATCATTACAGGACACAAAACTAACAAAAGATGAAAAAGTACTATTTATTTTTACTATTGCTCCCGGTACTGGCCCTGTGCCAGAGCCAGGACCAGAACTATATCAAAACCACCACCTATAAAATCGCCACTGATACCATTTTCCGTACACCGGACGCGGCAACGGCCAAGGTAGACGTGGCCTATTTTGATGGCCTGGGGCGGCCCATACAACAAAAAGCACACCGGCAATCGGCCACCGGTAAAGACATCGTGACCCATATTGCGTACGATGCCTTTGGCCGCCCCGCCAAAGAATACCTGCCTTATGCCAGTAGCACGCCATCACTCAATTTTGATCCCTCGGCACTGACCGAAGTGACCTCTTACTACGCTACCCCAAGCAGCATCCGTAACGGTAACCCCAACCCGGTAGAAGCCACCACCAATCCCTATAGTGAGAAACAGTTCGAAGCCTCGCCTTTAAACCGTGTACTACAACAGGCAGCACCCGGCAACAACTGGGCACTGGGCAGCGGCCACACCATAAAAATGGACTACCAGGCCAATACTACAGATGAGGTACGCCTCTTTGATGCGGTCACCACCTGGGATGCTACGCAAGGGCTGTACGGGATCAGCCTAGTAAACCGGGGCTTTTACAGTGCCGGGCAACTCTATAAAACCATTACCAAAGACGAGAACTGGACCGGCGGGACTAACCATACCACTGAAGAGTTTAAAGACAAAGAAGGCCGGGTGGTTTTAAAACGTACCTACAGTACCGTAAATAACGTATCTGAAGCACATGACACCTATTATGTCTATGATATTTACGGCAACCTGACCTATGTACTCCCGCCCAAAGCATCAGCAGGCATCAGCAACAGTAACCTGCAGAGGGATATTACGAATACTGCCGTAACTGCCCCGGGAAGTACTTTACAACTGAGTGCTACTAATTCCATTACATTGCTGCCCGGGTTTCATGCGCAGGAAGGAAGTACTTTTACGGCCACTATTGTTCCCGGTAACCTGGACGACCTTTGTTACCAGTACAAATACGACCACCGTAACCGCCTGGTCGAGAAAAAGATTTCCGGTAAAGATTGGGAATATATCGTCTACGACAAGCTGGACCGCCCGGTACTGACACAGGACGCGAACCTCAGGGCACAGAACAAATGGCTCTTTACCAAGTACGATGCCTTTAGCAGGCCGGTGTACACCGGTGACTATACCAATACAACACAAACCACACGCGCCGACATGCAGGCG
>DASVUQ010000179.1:0-4045 GCA_036386975.1 Flavobacterium sp.
TCTTTCACAGACACTTTATTAAACCTCATATTATTTCAGATTTATTTGTTTCTTGTGCTATTATATAGGAATCATTTTATGATGTTCCTAATTAGATTATTTAAAAAAGACGGTGAATCTAAACTACATGACATTATAATTAATATTAAAGTTGCTATAAAAAGTTATATCATGGGATTGATCATTCAAATGGTAACTGTTTCTGTTTTAACAACCATTGGATTTATGATTATTGGTATAGAGTATGCGATATTACTTGGTGTTATTACTGGTATTTTAAATCTTATTCCATATGTAGGTATTATGTTTGCCGGTATTTTAAGTATGATAGCTTCTTTAAGCGCATCAACTGATATATCAATCGTGTTAGGGGTTATTATTGTAATTGCCGTCGTTCAGCTTATTGATAATAACATTTTGGTACCCATAATTGTGAGTTCTAAAGTCCAGATTAATGCACTTGTATCTATTGTAGGAATTATTATCGGTGGGGCCATTGCAGGTGTATCGGGTATGTTCCTGGCTATTCCCTTAATTGCGATTGTAAAAGTAATTTTTGACAGGATAGATAATCTGGAACCGTGGGGGTATTTATTAGGGGATGATATCCCTAAAACCTACCAGTGGGGAAAAATAAGATTACCTCGTTATAATTACGGATCGGGTTATAGTAACTCTCATTCTCATATAAATGACGAAATAACGACAATAGTATATACTGAAGTAAAAGATAAAGAAGACCCTACTCCAGATCAGTCTCCTGATGATAAATAATATTTTATTATACTCTGTTGTTATTTTAAAAACGCCTTGTTCTGTTTAAAACCAGGATTCTAAATACTTAGAAATGAAAGCTAAAATTGCTAAAAAAAATATTGATAATAATACTTTTAAATGCTTTCTTTCTTACTTAAACAAAATATTTAATAGTAATAAATATCTTGTTACTAATCATAGTGACGTAAAATTAAATCTATTTAATATAACGGTCCTTCATCTGTACATAATAATTATTTTAGCATTAAACTTCTATATTTTAAAAATTCAAATTACAATTAATCATCCTATTATTAATTGTAATTAATCATGATAAAAATCCAAAAATCCCGCGTAAAAGTTGTTTTTATTATCGCTATTTCCATCATATTTATTTTATCTTTATTTTCTTATATAAGAATAAAACATTTACTTGAAGCATCAGGATCAATTAATCAAAGTAATTTAGTAAAACTGGAATTAGACAATATTTTTTCTAATTTAAAAGATACAGAATCCGATCAGCGGGGTTTTATGCTTACTAAAGATGTTATTTTTGTTCAAAACACACAAAAAGCAGAAAAAAATATCATTAAACATCTTAAGACATTTGATTCTTTATCGGTAGATAATCCTATACAACAAAACAATTTAAAATTGTTGCGTAAGATGATTAATAAAAAATTAGAAAATCAAAAAATTATTTTTACCGAGGCACTTACAGACGAAGTGGCTAATATTAGATGGGAAAGAGGAAGAATGATTATGAATGATGTAAGAAGGCAGATAGATAACATGCTTGCCATAGAAAATACTCTGCTCGATAGAAGAACAGAATCGCTCTCTGAAACATCATCACCAACACCCGCTATATTTATAGTATTAATTATATTATCTGTAATAGGGGTAATTACTTCTTATTTACAAGTGTTAAAAGAACTTAAATTTACTAAATCTTTAAAAAAAATATTAGAAGGACGTGAGACAGAATTAGTTACTGCCAATCTTTCCTTGGCAGAAAAAAATAATTCCCTCGCCGAAATCAATAAAGAACTGGAATCCTTTACCTATATATCGAGTCATGATTTGCAGGAACCATTAAGAAAAATCCAGACTTTCATAGGAAGGATTTATGAAAAGGAATCGGGTAATTTTTCAGAAAACGGCAAATTATTTTTGGACAGGATACTAGTTTCCGCTAATAGGATGCAGACATTGATTCAAGACCTCCTCGCCTATTCAAAGACTAAGACAGAAGGTTTTGTAATTGAAGAAACAGATCTGAATAATATTCTTGAGGAAGTGAAAAGCGATCTGAAAGAAGATATTGATGAAAAAAATGTTGTTATTATAAGTAAAAATCTTTGTTCAGTAAAAATAAATATATCACAATTCAGACAGTTGCTCATTAATCTTATTTCTAATGCTATTAAATTCTCTACTCCTGATATTAGTCCAATAATAACCATAGAAACAAAAATAGTAATAGCAAAAGATGTAAGCCCCGACCTATTAACTACTAGTGAAAAATATTGTCATATTTCTATATCAGATAATGGTATAGGTTTTCAGCAGGAATATGAAAATAAAATTTTTCAGGTTTTCCAGAGATTATATTCCAGAGATGAATTTAAAGGCACTGGTATTGGGCTTGCTATTGTAAAAAAAATAGTAGAAAATCATAATGGTTTTATAAATGCAGAAGGAAAATTGGGAAAAGGAGCTACTTTTAATATTTATATCCCCTGTTAAAAATAATATTCAGTGATTAAAACTTCTTTGATTGAAGCAAAAAATGAGGATTCTTGTTCTGATTTTAGTTTTTGCACTGCATGGCAGAGCTACGAAATAAAAAGATGAAATTTAGAAAGGCTATTTTACAGCCAATTGGAAAAAGTTTAGTCCCTTCATTTAATGTATAGTAGACATCTTAAATATAAGACACTTCTCCTCTATTTCGTTATATGTAGAAGCCTTTTTCTTTACATCAAATGTTAATGAAAAATTATAAACTATAAAAAAAATCCTGTAACATGTACTCCTGGATTGCTTCGCATATTTGTCATGTGATATTTAAATCAATATTGCAATAACAATGATTAAAATACCATGAAAAAAGTACTTGTACCAGTCGCATTTTTATTAGTATCAATGTCAGTATTTACGGCATGTAAAAATAACGAATCGAAAATTGTAGATGCACAGGAAGAAGTTTTAGAATCTAAGAAAGAATTATTAGAAGCCAAACAGGATTCTTTTTCTGACTATGAAAATTTTAAATTAGACATAAACGAAAAAATTATGACTAATGAAATTAAAATTGCAGATCTAAAGGTTAAAGGTGTTGATGATACCGGATCAGCAAAAGCTAATTACAATAAAAGGATACAAAGGCTCGAAGAACGTAATAAGGAACTCAAAGCAAAACTAAACAATTACACGAATTATAGTGCAGAGACCTGGGAAGCTTTTAAAACTGATGTAGATAAGAGTACTAAAGAATTAGAAAAAGAATTTAATGAATTTGATATTAAAAAGGAAAATTAAATTAAACTAAATATAATAAATTGAAAGAAAGACTATGAAGAATATTTTAAAAACAGGAGTTGCTTTATTAGCGTTTTTTGCATCAACTACAGCATTCGCGCAGATTTTTGGAGGTGATACCAGAGAGCAGAAAAAATTTGGGATAAGAGCAGGTGTTAATTATGCTACTATTTATGACAACAATGGCAATTTTGTTGCCGATGATAAACTCGGATTTGTAGGTGGAGCATTTGCATCTATACCATTTGGAAAATACATAGGTGTACAGCCAGAAGTATTATATTCTCAAAAAGGGTTTAAGGCATCTGGAAATGTACTAGGCTTTAATTATAATTATGAAGAAACATTAAGCTATTTAGATGTCCCGGTACAATTACAAATTAAACCTATTTCAGAAGTAACCATTCTTGTGGGTCCACAATATTCTTATTTATTAGATACTAAATATGAATTTAATGATAATACATCTACACTACAGCAAGATGCTATATCTAAAGATGACTATAAGAAACATATTCTTGGGTTTGTTGTAGGTGCAGATTTAAATCTTAATGGATTTATTGTTGGCGTAAGAAGCGGATGGGATATAACACAAACTGATAAAGACGGAAACAGTACATCATCAAGGTTTAAGAATCAGGTACTTCAGGCTACGCTTGGGTACTCATTCTAAAAGAATAAAATTGCTATTGAAAAAGAATAACACAGGCTGCTATCCTGTAAAATTTGAAACATAATAACT
>DASVUQ010000180.1:0-4378 GCA_036386975.1 Flavobacterium sp.
TCTTCTGCCAGTGTTTCTCCTAATAGGCCTGCAACTTCATCTTCGCCTAGTGTTTTGGCAAAAGCGCAAAGCGATCCGTAAGAAGCAATTTCATAATGCTCCATTTTTTGTGATGCTGCAATAATCCCGGCATCGCGTACCGGACCTTGTTCCGTTTCTTCTAAAACTCTTTCTGCTTCTTTTATAAGCCCTTCCATAGCTTCACATTTTTTACCCCGTGCGGTTTCACCTAATATTTCAAAAACATTTTCCAGGCGTTTTATCTGATCTTCTGTTATAGTAATATGTTGTTCAATAGCTTCTGTCAGTTTAGGGTTATCAGCATTATTAGCCAATTTAGGGAGCGCTTTTACTGAAGCCCTTTCTGCCCATAATACATCTTTTAACTGATTCACAAACAGCTTACGCAGATCTTTTGCGGCTGAGTTTTTTGATTTTACAGCTCCGGTTTTTTTTCCGTTTTTTTCCGTAGTAGCATCCGAATTTTTCATGGTTAAAATTTTTAATTAATAGGCTAAATAAGAAATTCATTCAGATGTTCACTTTATATAATTTATCATAAATATTGCACATTAAGAATTTTACTATTGTAAGATATAAAAGACATATTTATTATTATATAATTTTATTTTAATTTTGCATTATTTTTTATGAAATAGACAAATTCATAAATAAAAATTAAAATAATTTGAATAATAATGATTATTATTTAATTTTAAATAAATTTTAAATTATAAAATATGGAACATCCACAAACATTTCCGGATCAGGGCCAGGACCTGCCAGGATTAGAAGCAGAAATGAGCCCACAGCCAAATATTATTAATGAAAACTATAAAGGCAGTGAAAAACTTAAAGGTAAAATTGCACTTATAACTGGGGGCGACAGCGGTATAGGCAGGAGCGTAGCGGTACATTTTGCCAAAGAAGGTGCAGATGTGGCTATTATTTATTTAGAAGAACAGACCGATGCAGAAAAAACAAAACAACTAGTAGAAAAAGAAAATCAACAATGTCTTCTGATCAAAGGAGATTTAAAAGATGATGCGTTTTGCAGAGAAAGTGTACAAAAAGTAATATCAGAATACGGAGGGCTAAACATTGTGGTAAACAATGCGGCAGTACAGTTTTCAGAAGAAAGTATTACAGACATAAGCAAAGAACACCTGCACAAAACATTTGAAACCAATATTTATCCTTTTTTCTATATCGTAAAAGAAGCGTTACCACATCTTAAGAAAGGGGACAGCATTATTAATACTACATCTGTAACGGCATACCGTGGTAGCGAACACCTTATTGATTATGCCAGTACAAAAGGTGCCATTGTTGCTTTTACACGTTCACTTTCGGCAATGTTAGCTAAAGACGAAATCAGGGTTAATGCAGTAGCACCGGGCCCGATATGGACCCCGCTTATTGTAGCCACATTCGATGAAGTCTCCGATTTTGGAAAAGATGTGCCTATGGGCAGGGCAGGGCAGCCATCAGAAGTAGCTCCGGCGTATGTATTCTTAGCTTCACAAGACGGCAGTTATATTACAGGACAAACGATACATATAAATGGAGGAGAAATTATTGGAGGATAATAAAACGCTTGTACTAAAATAAAAAAGGACAATCCCGTATAGCCGGATTGTCCTTTTTATTGGATAGTCTGTCGATTAAATATTTCGGTCAATACTTAACTCTCCATAACTACCCTGCAGAAAATCATCATCATCATCTTCCCCGTTCAGATCGTCATCCAAACCCTCTCTTTCCCAATCCTGACTATCAAAATCATAATTGACCGCACTTTGATAAACGGTATAGTCATTAGAGTAATTTTGTTCCATGTTAGGATTTTCGTGATTTTCATTAAATTTCTTTCCCAAAGTTATAGTACCATGTTCATGGTTATCAGTCGTGTCATTACATCTTTGCAATTCATTACCTGCATACGAATGGGGTCTTTCATCATGTTGTAAATTATAATTTCTATCCATGCCAGGTTCCCGATCATTATTATGTTGTGTGTTCATAATAAGTAGTTTTAATAGGTTATCTTCAAATTTACGGCAAAACATTAAAGGAAGTTTTATACTTATCCGGAATTTATTTATATAATTACTCTTTTTTTATTAAAATTTTACTAAACAATTTAATTTAGCTAAATTAAAATAATGGGTGCTATTTTAATCTCTTTAGGTTTAATTCCCCGAAGCGCTGCTTCGATTTTTTTAGCCACAGATTAAGAGATTAAAAAATGATTTTAGAAAATTTGTAAATCTGCGGTTATTATTTTATTAATACCTCTGGGGGCTCTGCCCCGAGGTAGTTTATTTTTAAAAAATGGATACGGATTTCGAAAAATGTACAGTTTTTAGATCCAATGAATTATCAGGAGCACAAAAGGTACTGTTACCACTGCTTTTGTCCCGCTTTCCGCTCTATCTGCGCAAAAAAGCGCAGGATGCCGCTGCAATCGGGGCTATCAAAAAAAATTTCGTTTTTTCAGGAACACGGGAACAGTGGTGTGCCGGTATAACTTTAAAAAACAGGCAGGCACCTAGTACATTCCCCTATAGCTTCGTGTCTTAGGGCCTTTGCGAGAAATTAAAAAAATACAAAATGAATTAGTACCTATAAATATGCTTAGCAATAGTGATTAATGCTATCATTTTTCTGCAAAACAGGCAAAATTTGCCTGAAAGTGAGGCCTTCTTTTTTCTGGATCTCAAATACACAAATGCGAAAACCTAAAAATAACTCATAAACAAGGATTGTAATATTTCATTTTAATTAGCTATTTGATTTAGCTATATATTGCTACTTCTTTACGTCTAAATAATATAAGGATGATAAAAAATTATATAACAACAATACTTTATAAAATCTAAAATTTGTAACGTTATCAGGAGGAATCGTGATGAGCAAAAGGAGTATAAATAGATTACACGATATAACAATATAATACGTATCGTCAGACAATATAAATTAGCTGTAATAAATACCATCATCTATATGCCCCTTCAAAAAGTGAATACGTGTAATCAACTTATAGCACAAAAAAAATTAACTATTTCTTTTGCTGAAAGTGCTACTGCCGGCAGGTTATCTGCTGAATTTGCAATGGCACCGGAATCGGGGAGTACATTAAAAGGCGGAATCGTTTGCTATAACGCCGAAGTAAAAAAGAAACTATTATTGGTACCTGTACAGGTAATAGAAGAATTTACTGCTGAGTCTGCAGAAGTAACAAAAATATTGGCTGACAATTTAAAGCAGCTTTTCGATTCAGATATTTATGTGGCAATTACAGGCCTTAGCGCCCCCGGCGGCAGCGAAACAGCACAAAAACCTGTAGGCACAATGTTTATACATGCTTTATTTCCAAATAAATACGTTCAGCATCGGGAAGTTTTTGAAGGCACACCCGAAGAAATTATTATTAAAGCAATAGAAAAAACAGCAGATTTAATTACAGATAATTTAATCAATTAGTACATTATAAAAAAGAGCAGCATGAAAAAATATGTAAGACATACTATTATATTCCCATTGCTTTGTATGGCAGTATTCAATTTATCTTGTAAAAATGATAACAGGAGCCCGGGAAATAATGAAGACATACCGGATTATGAAGACCATCCTGTAAAAGACACTACTGTTCCTGACCATATTGGTGATCCTGCAGTAGATAAGAATATGCAAAACCAAAGCGATACACATGGAAGAGATACTGATGCCGGTGATGATGGGACCAGGCCCGAAGATAAATAAGAATTGTTGTTAGTTATTGATAATTATGTTGTTAAAAGTCTTATGTATCCTTACATAAGGCTTTTTTCTATATAATCACATCAGTATAATTGTATAAATGTATTATAAAATTGTATAATATTATACTTACCATTACCATTACTTTTGGCACTAATAAATCCAGCAACATACTCAGATGAAATATTATAAACTTAAATCCCTAGCTTTTGTTACTATAGCTTTACTTGAACAGGAAAAACAAATACAAATTGACCGCTTACGATAAAAGGCATAAAAAAAGCCTGTAAATGAATACAGGCTTTTTTGTTGGTGATAGGTTTGCATTTACAAATTACCTTATCTTGAAGTTCCACTTCCACTTCTGGTGGATCTATTACCCTTAGATGTAGATGATTTTGTAGTTGTTGAACCTGAAGTAGTTGTACCAGTTCCGCTACCGGTTGTACCAGTAGAACCACTACCGTAAGTACCGCTACCGCTACCAGTAGTTCCACCTCCGGTTGTTCCACCACCGTAAGTACCGCTACCGCTACCGCTACCAGTAGTTCCACCTCCGGTTGTTCCACCACTGTAAGTACCGCTACCGCTACCAGTAGTTCCACCTCCGGTTGTT
>DASVUQ010000181.1:0-1603 GCA_036386975.1 Flavobacterium sp.
TTACTACAAAACGCCGGTTATCTGTAGGACGTAGATCATTGTACATTATAGATAATCCGTATTTCGCATGCAGTAAGTTATCACTTTTAGCTAATCTTGTATTGTACGACACGCCCCATTCGTAAAAACGTGATCCTGAAAATTTATAATTGGAGTTTTCAAAATTGCTGTCTGTAATAACGTTATTAAGCCCAATAGCAAAGACAAGCTGTGAAGTAGTTCTTGATTCAGCTATTCTAGCTGTATCTTTTCTACTTTTCCATATCATTTTAAAGGTACGGGTGGAATCTTTTTCTCTTATCTTGCCATCTACCTTTTCCTGTACCAACTCTTTTAGCTCTTCTTGTACCACGCCTACACGCGTTTCTATATTTTTCGCACGGATTTCAGAAAGCCGTATTTTTTCTTTTGTGGCTTCTTCTTTAGAGATAATTTGTTTTTCCAATTTTTTATTAACGTCTTCTACTTCCGTTTTTAAAGCCGCTTTTTCTTCTCTTGTAATGGCCTCTATTTTTTTTGCAATATATTTTGCCCGGATTTCAAATGTATCCTGTGCAAAAGCTTTTGAGATTAAAAGAAAACATAATAGTACTAAGTAGATTATAAGATTACGCATGATGATTGCTATTAGATTGATGATAATGATTATTGTTGATTACGGGCAGACACCGCTATCTTGACACTTTTGTAGTTCTTTTTGAGTATTTTTACTGCTTTCTCACGAAAGGAGAGTTCCAGTTCTCCATCGACCTGCGAGAGCAGCGAGCTGGCATCTACTTTTAATGATGTACTTTTTGCCGGGGCAGTTGTTTTGGCTTCCAGATTTTCAATTGAATTTGAAAAACCTTCGTCATTAACTAAAAGTGATTGATTGCTAATTGATTGTTCTGTTTTTTGATTGTCGATTGAAACCCGGCTTTCTGTTGCTTTTGCTATATTTTCTGATGCTGGTATTATCGTGTCCTTTTGCTTTTTAATGTTATTATTTTTATTTTCTGTAGCAACAGCATGAACAGTTTTCGGTGTTGCTGGTATTATAGTCGGTACTGTTATAGCTGGTCGATTTTTAATTATTTTTTCACTATTAACTGTACTATTTTCTACATCTACCATATCTTGCGTCTGAGTTAAAAAAACGGTTGCAATAAGCATAAAACCTGCTACACTTGCTGCTATATAAATCCACCCGAAACGCGATTTTGGTTTTTTCTCTTCTCCTATAGAAAGCATGGCGTCCAATCGGTCCCAAGCCATTTCTGAAGGGGCTATTTCACGGGAGTTTAGCTTGTCCCTAAATTGTTTTTCTATATTATTCGGTTCCATTACTGTAATTTTTTAGTTTGTGAATCTGCTCCTGCAACATTTTCCTTGCATGCGATAATTGTGATTTTGAGGTACCTTCATTTATTCCTAACATTGCCGCTATTTCTTTATGTTTGAAACCTTCAATTGCATATAAGTTAAAAATCATTTTGTACCCGTCTGGCAAAGCATCTATTAAAAACTGAATGTCTGCTACTGAAAACTCGCTTTCTATGTTATTGAAACTCGCTTCAAAATAAGTTTCGTCTTCCGTAAATCTAACTTTTTTCTGTACCCTTAT
>DASVUQ010000182.1:0-10995 GCA_036386975.1 Flavobacterium sp.
AAAAGCTCTTCATAAGCATACGCCACTTCTTCGGGTTGTGTGTATAATTTAGAACTGTCTACGTCAGAATTATCTACTCCATCTTCTTCCCCACCGGTGATACCGAGTTCGATTTCGAGTGTCATCCCCATTTTGTCCATACGTTGTAAATAGGTTTTGCATATTTCGATATTCTCTTCAATGGGCTCTTCGGATAAATCGATCATGTGAGAAGAATATAATGGTTTGCCTGTTTGCTCAAAATACTTTTCGGAGGCATCTAATAGGCCATCAATCCATGGTAATAATTTTTTAGCACAATGGTCTGTATGTAAAATTACCGTAGCCCCATAAGCAACGGCCAGTTCATGAATATGTTTCGCTCCGGCAATTCCACCTGCAATAGCAGCCTTTTCCCCTTCATTAGACAATCCTTTGCCTGCATTAAACTGTGCGCCTCCATTAGAAAACTGGATAATTACAGGGGCATTTAGCTTTGCAGCGGTCTCTAAAACACCGTTTATAGTACTTGATCCTGTTACATTTACTGCCGGCAGGGCAAATCCTTTTTCTTTTGCATATTTGAAAATTGCCTGAACTTCATCTCCAGTTGCAACTCCGGGTTTTATATTGTGGGCCATTGTGTTCCGTTTAAAATTAAGGTTACAAAAATAATAATTATAAATTTAGAAAGGATAATTTATCCCGATATTTAAAACGGAATTCGCGAAGTTGTAATCCCTAAACCACTTTTTCCCTGATTCATCAGCAGGGTTATAGGTCTTAAAACCGAGGTCGATACGTACTACAAAAAAGTTTAAATCATACCTGAAACCAAATCCGGAACCTACAGCAATATTTTTTAAAGAGCTTAATCCCTCAAAAACGGAAGGTTTATCTTCTACATCATCCAGTACATTCCAGATATTTCCGGCATCTACAAACAAAGCGCCTTTTAAATTGTTAAAAATCCTGAAGCGTAATTCACCACTTGTAGTAATCTTCATATTGGCTTCATTAAAATCATTGACCCCTCCACTGCTTCCGGGGCCTAAACTATAGGGTTGCCATGCGCGGATATCATTAGAGCCTCCTGCAAAGTAACTTCTTGAGAAAGGGATATTAGTGGAATTTCCGTAAGGGATAGCAATCCCGAAAAAAGACCTTACTGCAAATACTTTGTCTTTTGAAAGGTCCCAGTGCCGTATATATTCTAATTCTGTTTTAATATACTGTGAATATTCTATATCAAAAATTTTCTTTTTGTTGTTGGCATTATCTATAGCGGTTGATGCTGCTGCAAATAATGATAGTACATTTCCTGCTGGTTCTACTTTGGCCCTAAACACATAAAAAGTATTGTCTGCCAGGTTATCCTTTGTTGTTCTTGAGAAATTATAACTCGAAGCCACAATAAGGTTATTTTCTGTCAATCGTTTTCTTCTTTCTTCAACACTTCTTATTCTTTTATATGCATCGTCTTCGGGTGTTAATGAAGTAGTACCGCTTAGGACATCTGTAATAAAATTATTAGCGCCACCTTCTAATATAGTAAGGTTTCCACCAGCATCAACATTCGCAGGATTTACATTGTAATTCTGTGCATAATTGTTCAGTACATTATATGAAGAATTATAAACATTAAAATAATTGGCGATGTTGATATTATTAACATATTGAATATTAAATAAATCAAACCTGATCACACTAACCCGTGCACTGTTTCTTCGGCGTGGGTTCCAGTTGTATACCATAGAGCCGGTAAAATTTTCTTTATCCAATCCAATATTTTGTTGTTTTGCAAAACCTAAATTGATAACTGTAGAAGGAATCATGTTTTTAGGAATAATCTTATCTGTATTGAAAGGCATTAAAATGCGTGGAAAACTTAATTTTGTATCTATACCGTATTCTGATATATTAAAAAACTGATTATTGGGATTGGCTAAATCTTTGGACGAGCCGATATTTCCTCTGGCACTTATATTAAATGTTTCTGCACCTCTGAAAATATTTCTGATCACAAGGGATGTATTTAATGAAATCCCAAAATCCTGTATGTTAGAATGGGTAACATCGACTGCGGCTCCAAACGTTTTCTTTTTTCTTGGGGTTAGGATAACGTTTGCGATAAGGGAACTTCCGGTGGGATCATCCTTATCTTCTATATATTGTATAGCAGGATAGCTAAATATTTTTAGATTATTAAGGTAACGGGTTGTTAAGTTGGTCCTTAAATCAGAGTACTTAGTCCCCGGTGTTATAAATATCGCATCTGTTAGGGCTTTGGGCTTATATCTTAATTTGTCATAACTATATAAATTAAAATTTTTATATATGGCAGTATCTTTTACAATAGCATTTGTTTTTTCTACTGGTGTATCTGTAAAAATATTGACTTTACTAATATTATATAATTTAAATGGCCTTGTAATAGTTGAATCGCCTTGCCGGGTTGAATAATCGCCAATAACAACTTTAACGTTCGATTTGTTTCCGGTGGCAACGGTATCAACATCAAAATTAATATAACTTTGCTGAAAATCGTAAGCTCCGTTATTTCTAAAATGAGTGGTAATCCTGTTTCTTTCGGTATCAAAATTTTTACTTTTAAAAAAATCCCCTTGCTTTATCAGAGAGAGTCTTTTGTTCAACTGATACAAAGAATCTAATGCCGGAGTTGTAATTTTAGCTTCAACAGAATCAATCACAGAAACCGTCCCGCGGTGAATAACATAATTGATTTTTGCCTTTCTCTTGCCCATAGTATCAATAGAAAAACTGGTAGTAGTATTAAAATAACCATTATTAAAATAGTGTGACCGCAAACGAAGTAATGATTTTTGTGCTCTTGCTTTGTCTACAATTACAGGTGCTTCACCCGTTTTTTTTAAAAAATTGTGTATTCCGGAGTAAAGAAAAGATTCGCCTTTTCGTTTTACCTGTTTTTCTGACAAAAGCCAGGTCTGCCTTTTTAATTTTGCAGGATTATTAATGAATTTGGCTTTATATACCGAATCGGGATTAGGAGTTGCGAGATTGTATATAGTAAGCCTTAATGGAAACCCTAATATTCTGCTATTCGGTTTTTGATACAGTAATGCTGAAACTTCTTCTTCATCACTTTTCTTCTCATCTACTAAAATCTCATTTTTCGTTAGCAACAGTTTTCCTTCCGGAACTCTTTTTAGAGAATCACAGGCTGAATGAATAATTCCGATTAAAATAAATAGTGATATTTTTGCAACAGTATTTTTCAAGGGATACTTAAAATTTAATTCAAAAGTACATTATTTTATGGTTAGTAAAAACCAAATCAAATTAATAACGAATTTACACCAAAAAAAGTTCAGGCAGGTGCAGCAATTGTTTATTGCCGAGGGCACAAAAGTAATTGATGAACTCTTAAATGCCAATTTCGAACTGGAATATTTGTACCAGACTGAACCCATTTTTTCAGGGCCGGATGACAAAATCATTTTCATCAATGCTAATGACCTCAAAAAAATGAGTGCATTAACCGTGCCTAATAATTGCCTTGCGGTATTTAAAATACCTCAATCACAAAAAATAAATGAAAAAGGGCTTATCCTTGCATTGGATGATATTCGCGACCCTGGAAATTTAGGGACTATCATCAGGTTATGCGACTGGTTTGGTATAACACAAATAGTTTGTTCAAACCAGACTGTAGACCTTTATAATCCAAAAGTAATTCAGGCTACTATGGGTTCTGTGGCCAGGGTCCAGGTACATTATACAGATTTAAATAGTTTTATAATGCAATCTTCGCTTCCTGTGTTAGGCACTTTTATGGATGGAGAAAATATTTATACTAAGGATTTGCCCAGGGATGGTATTGTTATAATGGGAAATGAGGCCAATGGGATTTCTTCTGAAATTGAAGAAAAGGTGACACAACGCATCACTATACCCGGATTTGGAAACGAACAAAAAGCGGAAAGCTTAAATGTAGCTTCTGCCACAGCAATAGTATTAAGTGAATTTAGGCGAAGGACAGTTAATTAGTGGAATGCAAAATTGACAAAAATACCTCTGGTCTGCATGGATTGTATGTTGCTTGTCCAGGGGCTATTAGGATCTTTATCACGAATCAGTTCATCGTTTAGACTAAAAATACCACGTACTGAGGGAGAGAACTTAAAATATTCAAAGTACAAGTCAATACCGATACCTACTTCATAAAAATTAGTCCATTTCGTAGTCCTGAAAATGGCGTTTTTATTATCTTCTGAATTATCTGTATTGCCGGATAAATTAAGTGCCGTCCCTACTCCACCTATTAAGTAAGGCTTTATATTGCCTATTCGCTCTGATGAAAACTTTACTAATAATGGAAAATGGATATAGGTTGCTTTGGATTCACGCAAAGCATCGGATTGCTTATCGAACCCCGGAAACTCTATATTCCTTTGATTAAAAAACAATCCTGGTTCAAACCGTAAATTAAAATACTCATTAAGCCGCAAATTCCCTACGAGGCCCACATTAAAACCGATACTGGTCCCTACCAAAACATCCTGTCCGGGTACTTTGTAATCAAATTTAAAATCATACGAATTAAAACCTAAAAAATAGCCCCAATGCAGTCTTTGTTTATCAAAATTCTCAAGATTGATAAGCGAGTTCTTCCTGAACTGTGCCTGACTGCTGAAAGAAAAAGTGATTAAAATAAATACAATTATCTTTTTCATGTTATTTTTTAGAAGCTGAATAAATTGTGGCGACACCAAAAGTTTGTGGCATGGCTTTCACTTCTATAAACCCAATTTTTTGTAAAATATTGTTTAACGCTTCACCATAAGGAAAAACCGACGCTGATTCTGATAAATATTGGTATGCTGAATTATCTTTAGAAAACAATTTTCCAATAAGTGGCAATATATTCCTGGTGTAAAAACGGTATCCTTGTTTATAAGGTGTTTTTTCGGGAACTGACGTTTCTAAAATAACAAAAATACCATTTGGCTTTAATACCCGCAGGATCTCTGCAAGCCCTTTTTCCAGATTTTCAAAATTTCGTATACCAAAAGCCACTGTTATAGCATCAAAAGTAGCATCTTCATAAGGCATGTTTTCAGAATCTGCCAGGATCATTTCGATTTTGTGGGATAAGTTTTTCTGATTGATTTTTTTTCTTCCTACATCCAGCATCCCTGCCGAGATATCCAGGCCTATGATCTTTTCTGCATTGGTATTGGCCATTAAGATGGCAAGGTCTCCGGTACCTGTGGCAATATCCAAAATAAGTTTCGGATGGGTTGCAGATACCATTTTTAATACTTTCTTGCGCCATTTTATATCAATACCAAAAGAAATTACCCTGTTTAACCCGTCATAATTGCCTGAAATAGTATCAAACATTTGTGCGACCTGCTCCTTTTTACTTAAATCAGAATTTTTATACGGCGTAACATTTTTTGACATTTCGGAAAATTTATGCAAATGTAATTTAGATTTTCCGATAATTAAATTTAATAGAAGTAATTGTTACTTCTTTTTAAAGGTCTGATAGGTAAAATCATAATCATGGCGATCATCTTTAGGATGAAATTCTTCCTTTACCAATTGCCATTTATTGGTATCGATGGCAGGAAAAAAAGCATCCGCTTCAAAATCGGCATGTACTCTTGTAATTTCCAGCGCATCGGCGAAGGCCATTCCTAACTCATATATCTGGCCGCCGCCAATAATATAAACATCGTCATCATGAGGCACTGCTTTTAAAGCTTCTTCTATAGAATGGACAATAATACAGCTCTCCTGCCGGTAATTTTTCTGTGAGGTAATAATAACATGGGTACGATTTGGTAATGGTTTGGGGAAACTTTCAAATGTTTTTCGTCCCATAATAATATGATGCCCGGAGGTAAGCTGCTTAAACCTTTTAAAATCATCCGGTAAATGCCATACCAGCCGGTTGTCTTTCCCTAAAGCATTGTTTTGGGCGACAGCCGCAATCATTACTATCACTACTGTTTTAAATTTTTATTATACTCCGCTTCGGCTTTAGATTCCAGTTGCCCGAGTTTATTTTGTTGTTTGGCTACCAGCTTTTCAATTTGCTCTCTCTCCCAGTTCTTGTTCATAAAACGGTTGGTAATATAGACATTTATAAAATGAAGAATAAAAACAAAAAACCATGCGATTATGCCCCAAATGTACCAGTCAGTAGGCTTGCCTATTTTGAGTAGAACATTTATGGCAAACATAAACAAAGAGCCAATTAAGAATAATACAAAGTGAAAATAGAGGTTCTTTTTTTGTTTTATCCTGCGGCGTGCATATTCATATTGTTCGTGTACTTCTTTTTCCATTGTGCAACAATTTTTAATTTAAAATATATTTTTTGCCGAAATCAGCAAAGCGATTATTAAAGACAATAAAGTGATTTAAACTTTTTCCAATTTGGCTGCAAAATGGTCTTTCGGCCCTAAATTTCATCTTTTTTTTACTCCTAGTGCTGCTATGCAGTGCAAAAACTAAATTTTAGAACAAAGATCCTCATTTTTCGTTTCAATCAAAAAAGTTTAAATTACTTCAATTTAGTTCATTTTTGATTTTTTTATATCGATGACTTTTTTTATATAACTTATTAAGTCATTTCTTTTAATTGAAAATATTTTGGATTTATGTTCAGTTGATAAATATAAATCCGCAATACTTTCCACATCTAGATGTTCAACTAGAAATTTATGCTCAATATAATTTATTAAATTATTTAAAAATTTTTCATGCATTTTAGCTTTTTCAACAGTTTCGATGTCTCCATTTTTCAATTTATTCTTTTCGCATGTGGTCAAATCGATCGTTAAATATGTATTGTCGAAAGAAATTTCAGAAAAGGTTTCGGCGGTAACTTTACCATGACCATTGCAGTATGCACATTTATCAAGTTGCCATTTTAATTGTTTATTTAAACGTCGAATATCTTCCCAATCAACTTTTCCCTTTCCTAGACATCTCGGCCATTTCAAATGTGGTTTTCTGAAAATTCGTTCAAGTAAGTTCATGTTTTTATCCGATTTGGTAGTTCAAAATTGCTGGTAACGTCCTGGTGCTTGGCGAGGTTGCGAGCTTCGGAACCAATTATTTTCTGTTAAAGATAAAATTTCTTGCGAAATGTAAACGTGAATTTACTACAAAATTCGCAATCTTGCCAAACCGCTTTGTCGGCTGGTTTTTTTCCTACTTTAATTAATTTTCTATTTTTAGTTTGTAAAACTTAACATCTACTGACATAATTGGAAATGTAGTTGGCAAGTTATTTTTATCAATTTCAATAAAGTTATTCTTTTCATAAAATCTTTGTGCTACTAAAAATTTTTCAGTTGTCCCAAGATATATATTTACAATTTTTTTCATTTTTGCATATTCAAATACAGTTTCAATTAGTTTTTGACCTATTTTATATTCTTTTCCTCTAAATTTATTGTCTACAAACATTTTTCTCAACGCAGTTTCTCTATTTTCAATATCTAAAAGCGAAATAGTTCCAACTACTTTTTCTCCAAATTTTGCAATCCAAAAATTCCCTAAATTTTTTTGATAGAAATTTGGAATATCGCACAAATCAATTTGTCTTTCTAAATCAATATCAATTTGAAATTCAGTTCTTTGAATATTAAGGATTAATTGCTGAACAGCAATTTTGTATTTATCAGTATAAATTTTAATTTTTAATTCTTCCATTAAGTATTTGTTTTATGTTCATTGGTTAGAAATGTTATTTTTTAGTTAATGTGTTTTTCAGAAAAACTAAATTTTAAATACTTTATTTTCAGCTTTATGTTTAATTTTTCTAAATTTAAAAAAGATTAATTTACATATATTTCTTTTAGTTCATTTTCGGGTAAACTAGCCGACAAACTAGCATATAAGCGAAACAAACTTTCGCATATACACCCCTAATTTGGGAAATTGGCGAAAGTTTTATTTCGCTAGTTTAAACCAAATGTACTATTTTTTAGAAATCATTATCCTGTTTTAATATAAGAATTAATAGAAAATGCCCTAATGTTTGAATTCAGGGCATTTTATTTAATAGCGGTAAGTACTATAAAGCACCTACTATTTTACTTTTTTTAGTTTTAAGCAATGGCTTTGAGGCCACTGATTTATAATCTAAATCATTAAGTATATTTAATGCTTCTTCTACATAAACATCTTTTGATAAAGTTTCGTGCCAGCGTTCTCTTTTTTGTTTAAAAACAGAATCTTTTTCCATTAATGATTTTTCGTAAGGCAAGGACTGAAACGCCAGATTGTTTTTATAGGCTTTTATAGCTTTGTATTTCTTACCTTCTGACTCAATAGCCTCCTGCTGTTTTTTGAACTTTTCTATATTAAGGCTGTATGTATTGTCATCTTTACGGCTACTGAGCCATTTTGCGTTTTCATCAATTAAACGAAACTGTGGGTTTTGAGCCAATCGTTTTTTACTGTTGGCAATGGCCAGGTCAAAATTATTTTGCTGGTTCCATACACTATAAGTAGCAGGTTCTATTTTATCCCATGGCATAGGATTATTAAGGTCTCTTTCACCAATATTGATGTGTGAATAGCGGTCCGGCATTTGTACATCACTTTCCACACCTCTTAATTGTGTAGAACCTCCATTGATCCTGTAAAACTTTTGCGTTGTGGTTTTTAAAGCACCTAAATCCCCAAATTCATTCCCTCTTACAAATTCATTCAGGTTAATTACATTTTGTACTGTTCCTTTACCGAATGATTGTTTACTTCCTATTACAATACCTCTTTTATAATCTTGTATTGCAGCAGCCAGAATTTCTGAAGCTGAAGCCGAAAAATTATTGATCATTAGTACTAACGGGCCATCCCACTGTATTTTGCTATCGGTATCAGAAAGCACGTCCTGTTTTCTTCCTGCAGACTTTACCTGTACAATAGGGCCTTTTTCAATAAATAAACCCGCAATGTCAACCACAGTTTTTAAAGATCCTCCTCCATTATCCCTTAAATCCAAAGCAATACCCTGAACCCCTTGTTTTTTTAAACGTTCTACTTCCAGCGCAATATCCTTAGCGGCATCCCTGCTATCCTTATTTTCAAAATTAATGTAAAACTTAGGCAGATAAATGACACCAAATAGTTTACCTCCTTTTTCTACTACACTTGATTTTGCATATGTTTCTTCCAGTTCTACTTCATCCCGCATAATCCGGATTACTTTTATAGAACCGTCGGTTACTTTCTTTACCGTAAGCCTTACTTCAGTATCTTTGGGGCCTTTAATTTTTTTAACCACCTCATCGAGTTTCATTCCGACAATATCAACCGGCTCTTTGTTACCCTGTGCCACTTTTAATATAATATCCCCGGGCTCCAATTCCTTTTCTCTCCAGGCAGGGCCTCCGGAAATTAATTCTGAAATCTCGGTGTAATCGTTCTTTTTTTGCAGACGGGCACCAATGCCGAAAAAAGAGCCGCTCATGCTTACATCAAATTTTTCTTTTTCTTCCGCTGCAAAATACGATGTATGCGGATCAAAACGTTCTGCGATAGCATTTACAAAAACAGAAAAATAGTCTTCTCTGTCTAAATCCTTAACAAAACTATAATAATCATCAAGCGATTTCAATGTGCTCTCCCTGGTTTCTTTCTCCAGCTCAGCAAAAGTTTTTATTTTGTCGTCTTTTTTGTTTTTAGTTGTTTTTACCACCTCATCTGCTTCGGCATCTTCCTCTGTTATTCCTTTCTTTTTATCCTCCTGCATTTTTAAGCGGTCGGTAAGTGATGAAAGTGTGGAGAGTTTAATCTGTTTGCGCCATTTGTCTTTCAGCTCTTTTTCATCTTTGGCATACGGTAGTTTTTCTGAATCGATATTGAATTCTTCGTCTACTGTATAATCAAAAGGAGCCGTTAGTATTTCTTTGTAGAATTTTTTGCTTTCTTCTGTTCTTTTGATTAGCCTGTTATACGTTAAATCAAAGAAAGTGAGATCCTTATTTTTAATAGCATCATCTATTTGGGTTTCGTATTTAGCAAATTCGTTGATATCCGACTGTACAAAAAAACGTTTGGAAGGATCTAAGGCTAAAATATAATCTTTATAAACGCCTTTAGAGAATTCATCATCAATTTTCTTCGGATCATAATGCCCTTTTTCAATTACGAATGTAATTAATTCAAGTAACAATTTATCCTTTTCCGGGTCTCCTGATGCTTTTTTAGCAGAACTAATAGTAAAAGCAAAGAGTGTTGCTGAGAGCGCCACAAGAGCGAGTAATATTTTATAGTTTCTTTTCATAAAATTAGAAATGGTATTCATCAATTTTTTTTCTAAATTAAACAAAATCAATTTGTATAATTTAATTTATACTATAATTTTTTGTTAAAGATGCTAAATTAATAACTTCCTGTTAAAAATGATTATTTTTGTTTTTTAATTGGAACTCTGACTTCCAAATTTACTACGAAAAACAAAACAATGAAAAAAAAACCATTAATTTTAGTTACTAATGATGATGGGATTACGGCACCGGGAATTCGGGCATTGATCAGCGTAATGAAAACAATTGGTGAAGTGGTTGTAGTTGCTCCAGACAAACCACAAAGTGCCATGGGACACGCCATCACTATAAACAATACCTTATTTGTAAATAAAATTTCTACAGAAAAAGCATCTATATTAGAATATAATTGTTCGGGCACACCTGTAGACTGTGTCAAGCTTGCTGTAAACGAAATACTGGAACGTAAACCTGACTTGTGTGTTTCGGGGATCAATCACGGATCCAATTCTTCTATTAATGTTATTTATTCCGGTACTATGAGTGCTGCTGTTGAGGCCGGCATAGAAGGCATTCCTGCTATAGGGTTTTCGTTATTGGATTATGACTGGAATGCCGATTTTGAACCGGTTAAATCATTCATAAAAAAAATAACACTAAGTACGCTGGAAAATGTTTTGACTAAAGGTGTTGTTCTCAATGTGAATTTACCCAAACTGAAAGAAGACGAAATCAAAGG
>DASVUQ010000183.1:0-2354 GCA_036386975.1 Flavobacterium sp.
TTAAAACTGGCTATGGCTTCATAAAAATCAACTTCATCAACCCCCATATTCTGGCAAATCCATTTGGCACCCGCTAAATTATTAAGGTTATGTGCACCAAAAACTTCAATGGGCATATCGCCTTCCGGTGTTTTTAGTAAAGTAATACCATTTTTAACCGTATAATCAGGGGTATGGTAGCCGAGTTTTCGTATCGGGTTTGTCGCGGCTTCGGCAACCCGATTTACTTCTGCATCATCTTCGTTATATACGAGTATGCCGCCATTGGTAATTAATTTAATAAATGTTTCAAATTGTGCTACATAATTTTCATAGGTCGGGAACACATTGATATGGTCCCAGGCAATTCCTGAAATCAATGCGATATTAGGCTGGTATAAATGAAACTTGGGGCGCCTGTCCATGGGTGAAGAAAGATATTCATCACCTTCTAAAACAATAAAATCGTTTTCTTCCGTAAGGTGTACCATAGTGTCAAACCCTTCTAGCTGTGCCCCTACCATATAATCTACTTGGATATCATGAAAATGCATAACATGCAAAATCATAGAGGTAATAGTGGTTTTGCCGTGCGACCCTCCAATAACTACCCTGGTTTTATTCCTGGATTGTTCATACAGGAACTCCGGATAGGAATAGATCTTCAATCCTAATTCCTGCGCCCTTAACAGTTCAGGATTATCTGCTTTGGCGTGCATCCCTAAGATTACAGCTTCTATATCAGCCGTTATTTTTTCAGGAAACCAACCCATTTCTAAAGGCAAAATCCCTTTTTTTTCCAAACGCGTTTTTGACGGTTCAAAAATGGCATCATCGCTTCCGGTAACTTTGTATCCTTTGTTGTGTAATGCCAGGGCGAGATTGTGCATAGCACTCCCACCAATAGCTATAAAATGAGTTCGCATTTATTTATTTTTTTCGTTGTACCGGCCTAATATCTGTTTTGCCTTTTCAGGTTGGTTCATTTTATTTTTGTATAAATCGGCCAGTTTTTGGTATGCTGTTTTAGAACCGCTGACTTCTATCGCTTTTTTGTATTGGTTTTCTGCTTCTTTATACCTATTAAAATGTTCTTCTATCCTACCCTTGGAAAGATACCCGTCAACCGGAGATAATTTTAATAATTCTAAAGCATACCTATTGGCTTTTTTTTCACTGCCGCCCACAATCCCCGGAAGTTGTATATAAAGTTCCAGTAATGCCCATCGTGCATCTATATGCTTTGGATCGAGTTCTATTGCTTTTTCGAATGATCTTTTGATTTCACCAATCATACCTAAAGCTTTGAACTTATTAGACTCTTTTGCAATCATGCCCAGGACGCCACCATACTTATAATGGTAATTGGCTTCTTTTGGTTTGATATTTTTTATTTTTTCGTAATAGGTCAATGCTTTATCCCACTGTTTCTGATTGCCATATATATCGCCCAATCCTTCCAGGGCCTTTATATTATTAGCATCTTGTTTAAGATAACTCTCAAAAATTTTTTGCGAATCATCTAGTTTTCCCTGAGCAAAAAGAGCACTGGCTTTATCTAATTCTGTTTGAGATAATACGATCATTGGCATTAAAAATATAATCCAGAAAACATATTTCATTGTCATTGTTATTTAGCCCAAAAATAATAAAAATAGCCTGTAAACCATCAGGCATTATGAAATGTTTCGGAAGAATAAAATGTTTTTGTTAAAGAGCAGCTATTGCGGATGATCCTACTATGGTAAAATGTAATGGCTATAATTAATTTTAATATAGTGTGCATTATGCATCATGATTATCATGATAAATACTAGTAATCATTAAGTTATAAAGCTAAACGCTTTTATATTTTTTTAAATTATATACGCCCCAGGAAGCAAACAAAAATTCTGCAAACATTCCCAGAAAAAAATGAAGAGAAGGCATTCCATCATATAGAATACTAATAAGCCGCCCTAAACCTAGCCCATACATAAATAATACGTTTGTAATTGTTGCCGTTAACCAGTAATTGCGATTAAAAATTCCTGTTATCCATAAAGTTATCATAGCGAAATATAACCCCATAATAGCCATGAGAATGTTTTTTAAATCTATAGTTTCAATTTTAAAATCAAAAACATTAGATAAGTCAGGGCCTAATCCAAAAAAATTATCGGGACTTGTTCCATAAGCAAGTGCTATCGGTATTAGTATGAGCGCGGAAATAACTAGATGACAATTTTTATTAATCATAATTACTTAAGATTTTTTATTAAATAACGTGAGTTCGACCTAAGCAGCCTTTCTTTTGAGGTCAACAAATTCGTGACTTAGGTTGATAGAAGGTTTTTTGGGGAAGAATGAGTATGCAATAAGCCCTGATAATAGAT
>DASVUQ010000184.1:0-1819 GCA_036386975.1 Flavobacterium sp.
TACGGGAACTCGAAGGCGCCATTATTTCATTGATTGCTCAATCCTCTTTTAACAAAAAAGAAGTCACTTTAGACCTGGCCAAACAAGTCGTTGAAAAATTTGTCAAAAATGTAAAACGTGAAATATCGATAGATTATATTCAAAAAGTAGTATCCGATTATTTTCAATTAGACTTAGACACCTTACAATCTAAGACCAGAAAACGCCATGTAGTGCAGGCACGGCAACTGGCTATGTTTTTTGCAAAGAAATTTACAAAAGCATCCCTAGCCAATATCGGGTCTCAAATTGGGGACCGTGATCATGCCACCGTATTACATGCCTGTAAGACAGTAGACAATCTCGTTGCAACAGACAAACAATTTAAAAAATTTGTCGACGACATCCACAAGAAACTTTCGCTCTAATGCCTGTTAAGATTTTAATGGTGTGTTTAGGTAATATCTGCAGGTCTCCACTTGCAGAAGGAATCTTACGTGCTAAATTACCTGAAAAAGATTTTATAATTGATTCTGCAGGAACAGGCGATTATCATATTGGCCGGCCTCCTGATAAACGATCTATAGCTATTGCTAGGGAAAAAGGCCTTGACATTACAGCACAAAAAGCAAGGCAATTTACTGCTAAAGATTTTAAGGACTTTGATATTATTTATGTGATGGACCAGAGTAATTACACCAACGTATTACGTTTTGCCCCAAATGAAGAAGCAAAAAAAAAAGTAAGCCTGATCCTGAACGAATTATTTCCCGGAGAAAATGTAGATGTACCTGACCCCTTTTACGGCCTCGAAAACGGCTTTAATTCCGTATATGACATGTTAGACGAAGCATGTGATAGCATTGCCAAAAAACTTACCCAAAAAAAACGTAGTACCTAACTGCGCTTATTATAATACCTTAACCATGAAACCAGTGACTTTTTTAGGCAAACTTTATCTTATACCAACCACGCTGGGTGAATCAGATCCTAATGATGTTTTACCGCTTTCTATAAAAAGGGTTGTCGATTTTATTAATTATTATATTGTAGAAAACGAAAAAACGGCACGTAAGTTTATAAAAAGTATCAATCCGGAAAAAGTACAAGCCACACTCCAGCTATCAAGCCTCAACAAACACACCGAAAAATCGGAATATGCCACTATGATACAAGCATGCCTTGATGGGAACAATGTAGGGCTAATGTCAGAAGCAGGATGTCCTGGCGTTGCCGATCCAGGTGCCGTAATTGTAAAACTGGCCCATGAAAAGGGTATCCAGGTAATTCCACTGGTGGGGCCATCATCCATACTGCTCGCTATTATGGCATCCGGTATGAATGGACAAAATTTTGCCTTTAACGGATACATCCCCATCGACAAATCTGAAAAAAAAGCCGCTTTAAAAGCATTAGAAAAATTATCGGCAGACAAGAACCAGTCCCAACTCTTTATAGAAACACCCTATAGGAATAATAAAATGTTAGAAGATATCCTGCAGGCGTTGCATCCGGAAACATCGCTTTGTATCGCTGCGGACATCACCTTACCTTCAGAATACATCAAAACGATGAAAGTCGCAGCATGGAAAAAAGCAGTAATCGACCTGCATAACCGGCCGGCCATTTTTATTATCCATAAATTTTAAAGGGCGTGGCCCAAGGGCCGGACTATTCGTTACAAGTCCTCGTATTACTTCCGCTTCCGCTCCAGCAATACTGTGGGCTTTTCACTGCTATTCCTCACGCACTACAGTATTTAAAAGAAATTTATTTTTATAGCTGGATAAAATAGAATATCACAATTCTGGTGATAAGTTATTCTTTAAATTTTTTGTGT
>DASVUQ010000185.1:0-2886 GCA_036386975.1 Flavobacterium sp.
CCCCTCGCTATTGTTGATGCCACCGTATTAACAGAAGCAGGATATGTAGGTGAAGATGTCGAAAGTATCCTGACCCGTTTACTACAGGCAGCTGACTATGATGTGACCAAAGCAGAACGAGGTATTGTTTTTATTGATGAAATTGATAAAATTGCCCGTAAGAGCGATAATCCGTCCATCACACGTGATGTTTCAGGCGAAGGCGTGCAACAGGCATTACTGAAGCTATTGGAAGGAACAGTAGTTAACGTACCGCCAAAAGGAGGAAGGAAACATCCCGACCAGAAATTTGTCGAAGTCAATACACAAAATATATTGTTTATTGCCGGAGGCGCTTTTGATGGTATTGATCGTATTATTTCTAAAAGGTTAAACCGTCAGGCGGTAGGGTATAGTACCTCTAAAAATTCAGATAATATCGATAAGGATAATTTGCTACAGTATATTATTCCAAAAGATATTAAAGATTTTGGCCTTATTCCTGAAATTATTGGGCGTTTACCGGTTTTAACACACATGGACCCTTTAGATAAGGAAACATTACGGGCTATCTTAACCCAGCCTAAAAATGCATTGATTAAGCAATATCAGAAATTGTTCCTAATGGATGAGGTAGAATTTACAATCACCGATGAAGCACTGGATTTTATTGTTGACAAAGCTTTAGAATATAAATTAGGTGCCCGTGGATTGCGTTCTCTTTGCGAAGCCATCCTTACAGATGCCATGTATGAATTACCAAGCTCAAAAGAGAAAAGTCTTCAGATTGATAAAGGTTATGCTAAAGAAACACTCAATAAAAACTTATTGAAACGATTAGAATTAGCATCCTGATCAGGTGCTGAAATATAATAAAGAAGCCGGTTCTTGTTCTGAACCGGCTTCTTTATTTTAAAACAAACCATTAAGCTCTGCATTTATTTTATTGATAATACTGCCTAAATCTTCAGGATTATTAACAAAATCAATGGTGTCGACATCTATAATCAGTAGCTTTCCTTTATCATACGTTTGTACCCAGGCTTCGTATCTTTCGTTCAACCGGCTCAGGTAATCAATAGAAATGGAAGTTTCATATTCGCGGCCGCGTTTGTGTATCTGAGAAACCAGGTTGGGAATAGAACTTCTTAAGTAAATTAGCATATCCGGAGCTTCTACGAGGCTTTCCATCAATTCGAAGAGAGAAGAATAGTTCTGGAAATCACGATTGGTCATTAAACCCATAGCATGAAGATTAGGCGCAAAAATATGGGCATCTTCATAAATAGTCCTGTCCTGGATAATATTCTTACCACTTTTACGGATCTGCAGCACCTGGCGGAAACGGCTGTTTAAAAAATAAATTTGTAAATTAAAAGACCATCGCTCCATCTGATGGTAAAAATCATCCAGATAAGGATTATCCACCACATCTTCAAAATGAGGTTCCCATTTAAAATGTTTTGCTAATAAACGGGTTAATGTAGTTTTTCCTGCGCCAATATTTCCTGCTACTGCTATATGCATTATGGTATTATGATTTTATAGTTTGAAATTCCGTGAGTTGTAAAAATAGTTAAGGCTTGATCTTTGTAAGAAAAACTTTTTACGCTTTTATCGTTGTGCTCGATAGTGTAGGTTTTATTTGTGCTACAATTTTTCAAAAACAGGGTCCCTGATTTTAAATAAATAATAATTTGAGGATTGATAATATGGATTTGTTCAAAATCAGGAACTTTACCATAAGAGCTAACTTTACCAAAAATATCACATATATACCAATGTAACTGATCATCTATCCACTGGAAATGATTGAAATCTGCTTCATAATACCTTAAATTTCCCTGAAGGGACTGTGTGTGAGAGAGATGATTATTTTTTAGATAATCATATAATCCTATTTGTTGCAATATAATATCATAAACCCACAGCCGATTTTGAGAAGCCATGGCAACTGCACCTGCAACAACAGGAGTAACAAGGCTTGAAAAATTAATTTTCTGGATTTCATTAAGTTGGTTATCCAGCAAGATTACAGTATTAAAATCTTCATAGAACAACACTATTTTTAAAGGGTTTTGTAAATCTACTTTTGTAATCTTTCCCAACGGTATATTTTTATATTCCAAAGTTTTTTCTTCTTTAGATTTAGAAAACACATTGTTTTTAACATAATAATGGTATCCAAACTGGTCTTTTGCTACTAACTCCAACGCTTCAACACCATCCGTAACAGGAATTACCTTTAATTTTTCTGTCTGAGAAATTCCAGAAATGCATTGTAACATTAACAGTAAAACAAATATTTTTTTCATTGATGCTAAATTACAATTTTAACCTCTTAGCATATAGAATCGTAGTGATATTTTTTAATAAATGTTGTAACAAATTTGAATGTGTCATTATAATTTAGGTTAACAAATGATAAATGTCGATTTTGAAGACGAAGCCTACAACTGTTTTAAGTGTATATGATTAGGAAGTGAGCATTTTATTAGCTTGACAAATCCTTTATGAAAAGGTTTTACTAACAGCGTTGAATACACTTCTTGTTTATACAAATTACAAAAGGTCATAGATATAGCTGAATTAAAATAAAATATTACCTTGGTTATGAGTTATTTTTAAACTTTTGTATGTCTTTGAAACTCGGGAAAAGAAGGTCTCACTTTGAGGCAAACTTTACCTGTTTCTCAGAAAAAAGAATACCATTAATCACTATTACTACAGCATATTGTATACTAATTTATTGTGTGTTTTTAATTTCTCGCAAAGGCGCTGACGCAAAGCCATGCTGAATTTATTAAGTGCCTGCCTATTTTTAAGTTATACCGACACACCTCTGTTGAGGTGTTTTAAAAAAACGAAAATTTTTTTGATAGGTACTATCTTTAGTTCCTAATTTAT
>DASVUQ010000186.1:0-13195 GCA_036386975.1 Flavobacterium sp.
GATACAGTTACCCATATACAAACTTTCCAGGCTTGCTCCTTCAACCACTCGGACACCTCTCTAATTGGGATTGCAAATAACACAAAAAAAACTGAGTTACGAAAATTTCTGCACACGTTTTTATGATAATTCTCCTCGTAGCGACGTTTCGAAAACAGTTTTGAAATCAGGATGGGGCACATTTTCTCCTAAAAGGTACATGAGTTTGGTAATTGCGGCTTCTGTGGTAATATCTTTGCCGGAAATAAGGCCGATTTCTTTCATCGAAGTACTGGTTTCATAATGGCCCATGGCCACGCTTCCGCCAAAACACTGGGTAACATTTATTATATGAATCCCACCGGCAACGGCTTTTTGTAACAGTGCCAGGAACCATGCTTCGGTAGGTGCATTGCCGGCACCATAGGTTTCGAGCACTACACCTTTTAAATTGGGAATGGCCAGGATGGCGGATAAAACAGCTTCGCTGATCCCCGGAAACATTTTTACAATTGCCACATTGGTATCGAGTTGCTGGTGCACTAGTAACCGGTTTGAAACCAAGGGTGGCAGGAACAATTCGCGGTTGAGTTTTAAATGTACCCCTGACTCGGCCAGAGGAGGATAGTTAGGGGAAGCAAATGCCTTGAAATGTTCGGCATTAATTTTTGTAGCCCTGTTACCGCGGTACAATTTGTATTCAAAATAAAGGCAGACTTCATGAATGGCCGGCTGGCCTTTGTCCTGTAGTGAAGCAATCTGGATGGCGGTGATCAGGTTTTCTTTGGCATCGGTCCTTAGGTCACCAATAGGCAATTGCGAACCGGTAAAAACTACAGGTTTGGTCAGGTTCTCTAACATAAAACTCATAGCTGATGCAGAATAGGCCATGGTATCGGAACCATGCAGTACTACAAAACCATCAAATCGCGTATAATTATCCTGGATGATGCCTGCCATTTGTACCCATTTTTCAGGATTCATATTAGAAGAATCAATGGGATTTTTGAACGAAATGGTTTCTATGTCACACTCCAGTTGTTTGAGTTCCGGTATGCGTTGCAGTAGCTTATTGAAATTAAATGCTTTTAAAGCACCGGTGTCAAAATCTTTCATCATACCGATAGTCCCTCCGGTATAAAGTAAAAGTATTTTCGCCTTAGACTGCATCGCAGTATTTTAATTTATTGATTACAGGATTAGCATACATGGAGAGTAAACTTTCTACCATTTTTTCGTTTGTAACATCGATTTTTAATTCCAGCCTTCTTTCGAACAGTGATTTTTCATTTTCTGTATACAAATGGGTGTATTGGTTGGTTTTATGGAGAAGATCGTAAGCAATGTAATTGGTAGGCCATAGTTTATACGAGTTTAAAATTGAATCGTCTATTGCCTGTGCCAGGGCCTGGATTTGCTTATTCGTATTATCAAATTCGGTTTTAATCGTATCTATGGCTTCGTCCAGAACATCGCCTACATGGATATGAATACGTTTTTTTTGTCCCATGATACCGCTTAAGAGTGTAATAAAATCTTCGTTTTTCTCTTTGATATATATTTCTTTTTTGGCTTCGGCCATTAACTGAGGCATTTTTAAAGCGTCTGTAGGATCATATTCATACGAGATGGAGACGGGGACAATTTTTATTTTTTTGAAATAATCCATCAGGTTATCTTCATCAGAACCCATTCCCAACATTTTTAGAACCCCTGGATGTGTGGCATCATTTCCGTCTTTTGTCCGGCCTTCGCGTTGTGCAATCCATACCGAACGGTTTTCGTGAAGTAACAACTCTCTTATATATTCCGACATTAATTTAGAGCTCTGTAACATTTCCCTAGGTGCTAATCCCCTTTGTACAAGAAAATTTCGGTTGAGTTTGGAAAGTACGAGTAAAAAATTCTTTTTAACTAAATTATCACCTATTGCCGAAGCGGTCATGATAAGCCTATTTTCGAAAAGACAGGCATTTAGTAAAGAAGTGTCGAGTATAATATCGCGATGGTTGGAAATAAATAAATAAGAAGTGTGCTTGTCTAATTGGTCAAATCCTGAAGTCGTTAATCCGTCAGAACTTCTTTTGAGCACCTGCTGTAGTGATTCGTAAATAAAATTGCATTGAAAATCGCGAATAGAGTGCGTCTTTATGAGCTGCTCTTTCCAGACTTCATCATCAACCTCGGGAAAGGTAAAATTCATCAACGCTTTCATCATAGGATGATGGAGTACTTTCTGAATGGCTTCGTTTATTTCGTTATCATAAAACGGACGAATGGCATCAAATTTAGACATCTTTAAATTTTATTTTTAAGAGCACAAATAAACAAAAAAAATAGCATTATTTAGAACTGTAGGTAGTTAAATGAAAGGTAATAATTTATTAATTTACCGCTATTATAACTGTTTACAAACCTTTTATCAGCATTATATTCCAAAAACAGTATTTGCATTTTCAGTAGTAATGCGTGCAATTGCTTCTACAGGAAGGTTATAAATTTCAGCCAGTTTTTGCGCTATGAGAAGTATATAGCTACTCTCATTCCTTCTTCCGCGGTAAGGAGCCGGGGCCAGATAGGGTGCATCGGTTTCAAGGACAATGTGGCTTATATCAATCTGGTTCAGGAACTGGTCAATTTTTCCGTTCTTAAAAGTAGCCACTCCACCAATACCCAATTTCATATTTAATGCAATAGCTTGTTGCGCCTGTTCATAATTACCGGTAAAACAATGAAAAATACCGAATAATTCCTGGCTTTTTTCGGATTCTAAAACTTCAAAAACTTCATCAAAAGCATCACGGCAATGAATATTAATAGGTAGACCATGTTTTTTTGCAAGCTGTATTTGGTGCCGAAATGCTTCTTGCTGGATAGCCAGTGTCGTTTTATCCCAGTACAAATCAATCCCGATTTCACCGATAGCATAAAATTTATGCAACGACAATTCCCGCTCCACATGTACCAGTTCATCCCGGTAGTTCTCTGTTACATAACATGGATGCAGTCCCATCATAAGAAAAATATTTTCGGGATAACGGGCTTGTAAATCATACATTCTCTGAGTGTATTGCGAATCTATTGACGGTACAAAAAAATGGGAAACACCAGTGGTAATGGCCCGTTCTATCATTAATGTCCTGTCGGTATCAAATGCTTCGGAATAAAGATGGGTATGCGTGTCAGTAAGATGCATGCTGCTTATTTTGAACGGCAAAAGTACGATTATAAAGCTCGCCGTCAAAAAAGAAGATGCAGCACCCAGTGGTTAGTGATAGTAACAATTTAATTTTGCCAATAATGCAATAATACAACTGATATATTTAAATAAAGCTTTATTGTGAAATTAGCTATAGCGCAAAATAGAATTTTTAAATGATTCTGCCATACCTAGTGCTAAAAAATTACCTTATTATTGGAGTGCCATGGTCTATTACGGAAAGAACCCTGGCTAAAAAGAACAGCCTACAAATAATTTTATTTTCATTGGCTTATTTTTTATTATGGCTATTGACCTATTTTTGCATTTTAAAATACATAAAAATGGAGCAACTTCAGCACGTTCTGAAAAAAAATAATTATAAAAAGATAAAGTTCAAAATTATTAAAACCCAGCATTTACTCATAAAAGCAACTATAAATGGTATAAAAGGAAATTTTATTTTAGACACGGGGGCGAGCAGTAGTTGTGTAGGTTTTGAAAGTGTTGAAAAATTTTTATTAAATGCTAAAAAATCCAAAACAAAAGCTTCCGGTGCCGGTGCAACAGGGCTTTTTACCCAATTGGCAAGAGGCAATAAATTACAGGTCGGAAGATGGAAAACAGATGATTTTAATATAGTGGTTTTTGATTTAAGCCATGTTAATTTTGCTCTTACGGAACATAAAGCGAAACCGGTTGACGGTATTATTGGTGCTGATATACTACGAAATGGTAAAGCTATAATTGATTATTCTGAGAATTATTTGTTTCTAAAATAACTTCAATCTAGATTATTTATAATTTATGTAAAATAAAATCCCGTTAGCGATGACTAACGGGATGGCAATATTTGATGTTTTTATTTTTAAAGTTCCAGTGCTTTTTTAGCATCTCCGTTCATCAATAATACTAACGGGTTTTCTAAAGCTTCTTTTACAGCCACTAAGAACCCAACAGACTCGCGGCCATCTATAATCCGGTGATCATACGAAAGGGCGACATACATCATCGGATGGATTTCTACTTTACCATTTACGGCAATAGGGCGCTCAATAATATTGTGCATGCCTAAAATCCCTGATTGCGGAGGGTTGATGATGGGTGTAGACAACATACTTCCGAAGACCCCACCGTTAGAAATGGTAAAAGTCCCTCCGGTCATATCGTCAACTGTGATTTGTCCGTCACGGGCACGGATAGCCAATCTTTTAATTTCGGCTTCTACTCCTCTAAAGGATAAATTTTCTGCGTTACGGACTACAGGTACCATTAATCCTTTTGGCCCTGAAACCGCTACCGATATATCGCAGAAATCATAGGCAATTTTATAATCACCATCTATCATAGAATTAACGTCGGGATACAATTGTAATGCACGCGTTACGGCTTTGGTAAAGAAAGACATATACCCTAAACCTAATCCGCCATGTTTGGCTTTAAAAGCATCTTTATATTCATTACGGATAATGTTAATAGGCGTCATGTTTACTTCATTGAACGTAGTCAACATGGCTGTTTCATTCTTGGCAGCTACTAATCTCTCCGCTACTTTTCTGCGTAACATAGAAAGTTTGCTTTTTTCGGAACCACGGTTTCCGCCGGTTGGCGTTCCCATAGAAGGTACTGCATTTACAGCATCATCTTTGGTGATCCTTCCTGCTTTTCCTGTTCCGCTAATAGTGGATGCCGGTATATTCTTTTCGTCTAATATTTTTCTTGCTGCCGGCGAAGGCGTATTCGCTGCATAAGTAGTAGCCGATGGGGCACTGTTTGGTGTTTCCGCTACATTTGGTGTTTCGGCTTTTGTCTCTTCTGGTTTTTTCTCCTCTGCTTTTGGGGCTTCTGCTTTTGGAGCTTCCGCCGCCGAGGCTGATCCGCCTGGTTTTTGGGCACTTGTGTCAATTAAACACACTACAGCACCAACAGCAACAGCGTCACCTTCTTCCGCTTTAAGCGTTATGATTCCACTGGCTTCAGCCGGTAATTCCAAAGTTGCCTTATCTGAATCTACTTCGGCAATAGCCTGGTCTTTTTCTACATAATCACCGTCTTTTACTAACCAGGTTGCAATTTCAACTTCTTTTATGGACTCTCCCGGAGAAGGGACTTTCATTTCTAAAATCATCTTTTTATATTTTAAATTATGAATTTTAAACTTTAATTGTGTGTTGTTACTTTATTTTAGCCCTGATAGCAGCGGAAATCCTTTTGGCTTTTTTTGCTCGTTTTTGTTGGCAAAGAAAAGCGACCCCTGGGAGCTCTTTTTTTGACTTACAAAAACAATAAAAAAGGTAAAAGATGGAAGCGGATAGCAGGATTAGCTTCTTATCTAAACAAATTTTTATCAAAAACCATCCTGATCGCATCTGCATGACGGCGCCTGTCCCTTGTAGCACTTCCTGCTGCCGGAGCTGCATACGCTTTAAGAGAAGCCAATCTCCAGGGTACTAAATCAAAATTCATAAGCATATAGCTGTAAGCGCCCATATTTTTCGGTTCTTCCTGTGCCCATACATAATCATCTGCATTGGGGTACCCGGCAATAATTTCTTTTAACTGATCTACCGGTAATGGAAATAACTGCTCAATCCTGACTAAAGCGACATCATCCCTGCCTAAATTTTCTCTTTCTGCCAGGATATCATAGTAGAATTTTCCGGTACAGAATACCAGTGTTTTTACTTTTGATTTGTCTACGCTGTTATCATCAAACGTTTCCTGAAATGTTCCGTTGGCTAGTTCGTCCTGTGTAGAAACACATAACGGGTGGCGCAGTAAACTTTTTGGTGAAAATACCACCAGTGGTTTACGGAACTTGGTTTTCATTTGTCGTCGTAACAAGTGAAAGAAATTGGCCGGTGTGGTACAATCTGCCACATACATATTGTGACGTGCACACAGCTGCAGGTAACGTTCCATACGCCCGGAAGAGTGTTCTGCACCCTGGCCTTCATAACCGTGTGGCAACAGAAGTACGATACCATTCTGCGTATTCCATTTGTCTTCCCCTGAAGAAATATACTGGTCAATGACGATCTGTGCCCCGTTAGAAAAATCCCCGAATTGTGCTTCCCAAATCGTTAAGGCATTTGGATTGGCTAATGCATAACCATAATCAAAACCTAAAACGGCATACTCGGAAAGTAAAGAGTTAAAGATGTTGAATTTCCCTTTTTTGTTCTTTATAGTGTTTAAAAGAATTACTTCTTCCTCACTGTCTTCTACTTTTACAACAGCATGACGGTGTGAAAAAGTACCTCTTTCAACGTCTTGTCCGGAGATACGTACATCATAACCCTCTGTTAGCAATGTACCATATGCCAATGACTCGGCAGTTCCCCAGTCGATGGTGTTGTTGTTGTACATCGTTTTCCTGTCGGTTACGATCTTTTGTATTTTATTGATAAAATTTTTATCTGATGGCAATGTTGAAATACTTTCCAGGATCTCATCAAGATTGTTTTTGTCGAAAGTAGTATCAACTTTTTGCATCATTTCCTGATTACTCACCTGAACAAATCCTTTCCATTCATCCTCCATAAAAGGAATGATGATTGTTTTATCTTTTTTACGTGACGCTTCAAGACTTTCGTCCAGTTTTGCCTTATAATCACTTTCAATTTTATTGATATAATCCTGGCTTATAACACCCTCAACAATTAATTTATCTGCATAAATATCCCTTGGGTTTTTATGCTTTGCAATAATTTTATATAAAACGGGTTGCGTAAAACGAGGTTCATCCCCCTCATTATGTCCATATTTTCTGTAGCCTAAAAGATCGATAAAGACATCACTGCCATATTTCATCCTAAATTCAAGCGCAAAAAGCATGGCATGTACTACGGCTTCACTATCGTCTGCATTGACGTGAAGTACCGGTGATAAAGTTACCTTAGCTACATCGGTAGAGTAGGTTGAAGAACGGGCGTCAAGGTAGTTGGTTGTAAAACCGACCTGATTGTTGATCACCAAATGGATTGTTCCTCCGGTTTTGTACCCGTCTATCTGTGCCATCTGCACGATTTCATACACGATGCCCTGGCCTGCAATGGCGGCATCACCATGAACGGCAATAGGCAATACTTTTGAGAAATCGTCAGGGAAATATTTGTCCTGTTTTGCACGTGTAATCCCTTCTATAACCGCACCAACGGTTTCTAAATGCGAAGGATTGGGTGCCAGGTTAAGATTAATGGTTTTACCGGATTTGGTTTTTCTAAGGGAAGTAAGCCCTAAATGGTATTTTACGTCACCATCAAAATATTCTTTGTCATAATCTTTTCCATCAAATTCAGAAAAAATATCCTGGGTAGCTTTTCCAAAAATATTAGCCAGGATGTTCAATCTTCCGCGGTGTGCCATTCCCATTACGAAATGCTCGACACCTTTGTCTGCTGCTGCTTCAATAAGGGCATCAAGTGCAGGGATGATACTTTCGCCGCCTTCTAACGAGAACCTTTTTTGGCCTACATATTTCGTATGCAGGAAATTTTCGAAAGAAACAGCTTCGTTAAGTTTATTTAAAATATGTTTTTTCTCTTCTGCATTAAAATTAGGAAGATTATCATTGACATTAAGTTTATCATGGATCCATTGTACCACTTCCGGCTTCCGGATGTACATGTATTCTACACCAATAGACTGGCAGTAAACATTCTCTAAATGAGCGATAATTTGTTTTAATGTCGATGGTTGTTGGCCTAATACTTTTGCCGCATCAAAAACAGTATCCAAATCAGTCTCTGATAAACCAAAATTTTCTAATGCTAATGTAGGCGAATACAATCTTCGGTCCCTGACAGGGTTGGTTTTTGTAAACAAATGCCCGCGTGTCCTGTAACCATCTATTAGTTTAAGAACATTAAATTCTTTTTGCAGTTTTTCTGAAACCCGTCCGTTTTGAACTGGGCTGGCTGCATAGTTAGAAAGTTGTTCTACTTTGGCTTCTGGAGTATACTGTTCTTCATTATAAGTGGTAACCCCAAAATCAAAGCCTTGGAAAAAAGCTCTCCAGCTGGGTTCTACACTATCAGGATTTTGTAAATATTGGTCGTATAAATCGGCGAAAAATTCGGTATGTGCTGCGTTTAAAAAGGAAAACCTATCCATAATGTTATTGAGTGTCCTATTTGTTAAAATAATTATGCAAAAGTACAACATTTACAATAATCTAATAAATATTTTATAGATTTATGACATAAACTTATCTTAAATAAATGCTGATGAAAACTTTTAATTTTCACATTTTCAACACCAACGCGTTGTGCCTGTTCTTTATACTTTCCTTTATAAATATGAAAGCTCAAAATGATCCTGCTCCTGTTGCTCCTAACTTCTGGGATAAGGTGCAGTTTGGCGGAGGTTTGGGTTTAGGCTTTGGTTCAGGTTATACTGATATTACTGTTGCACCGAGTGCTATTTATAATTTTAATAATTATGTTGCTTTAGGCACAGGGCTTCAGGGCAGCTACGTGTCTTCTAAAAACCTTTTTTCTTCGGCTATTTATGGCGCAAGCATCATTGGGCTCTTTAATCCTATTAATGAAATCCAGCTTTCGGCAGAAGTAGAGCAGGTAAGGGTGAACAGTACAATCAAACAACAAGGCTTTCCTGATATAAAAGATAATTTCTGGAATACCGGGCTATTCCTCGGCGCTGGTTACAGGGCTGGTAATGTAACTGTTGGTGCCCGGTATAATGTACTTTTTAAAGAAAATAATTTTGTATACAGCGATGCCTTTATGCCGTTTGTAAGGGTGTTTTTTTAAATCATAACAATTTAATAATCTTTTCGTCCACACTTCTGGACGGATGGCATTATATTTTAAATAAATTTGTGCAAAATTTTAGTTATGAAAAAGATCCTTTTCCTATTCATTGTATTGGTTTGTTACTCGGTAACAGCGCAAAAAGCAACGATAGAAGCAGGCCCTATGGTAGGGTATTGCGAAATGAAAGAAGCTATAATCTGGTTACAGACCAGTGAAGCCGCTAATGTAAAAGTAGGGTATTATGCTACCGATGCTCCGGCAAAAGTGTATTTTTCGAATACCGAAACGACTTCAAAAGATTCCGGGTTTACCTATCATATTGTTTTGGATAAACTGGAACCGGGCAAGAAATACAATTACTCGGTTTACCTGAATGATAAAAAACAGGACATAAGTTATGAAACCTCTTTTTCGTCAAAGAAACTATGGCAGTGGAGGGAAGATGCACCCGATTTTACAGTTGCTCTCGGAAGCTGTTCTTATATTAGCGAAGCCAGTTTAGACAGGCCCGGAAAACCCTATGGAGCCGGATATGGTATTTTTGAAAGTATCAATGCCAAAAAGCCTGACATTATGATTTGGGGTGGTGATAATATTTATTTACGGGAAGCCGACTGGGATAGCAAAACAGGCATTTACCACAGGTACTCGCATACCAGAAAAATAAAAGAAGTACAGCCTTTACTAGCCAGGACCCAAAATTTTGCTATCTGGGACGATCATGATTTTGGACCCAACGATGGTGACAGAAGTTTCTATAACAAAAGAATAACACAACAAGCATTTAAGGATTTTTGGGCCAATAAAAGTTACGGGCTCGATGCTAAGCAGGAAGAAGGTAATTTTTCTACTTTTAATTGGGGAGATGTTCAGTTTTTCCTTTTAGACAACCGGTTCTTTAAATCGCCCAATAATAGGATTACAGGAGAAAAAACTTTGTTGGGGGAACAACAATTACAATGGCTTATCGATGCGCTGTCTTACTCGCCGGCCAGTTTCAAAGTCATAGTTATTGGAGGGCAGGTACTCAACTCTGCTGCCGTTTTTGAAAATTACAGCAATTATGCAGATGAAAAAACGCGGTTGTTAAACGAAATTGCTGCCAATAAAATCAAAGGGGTATTTTTTATCAGTGGGGACAGGCATTTTACAGAATTGTCCAAATTACCGCGCAAAAACACTTATCCGTTGTACGACTGGACAGTATCACCGTTAACATCGGGTGTGGCTACTCCTTCTGATACCGAAAAAAATATGTATAGAGTACCCGGAAGTTTTATTGCGCAGAATAATTTCGGCACTATAACCTTCTCCGGAAATAAAGAAAACAGGCAGGTGCAGTTCACACTTTTTGATGTAAACGGTAAGGAAATCTGGAAACAGGTGATCTTAAAAAAGGAATTAGAATAGCGGTATAAAGAGTTTTACATACAGCCTCATCTTGCCTTAATGCCTTTTCTTTTTGTGCCTTGTCCGGCTTTTCGCTGTAGCCCTCGTTACAAAAGCTTTTTTTCCATAGCCCCGGCAATAGCTTCCTCCGGTCGCTTTGCCATGACGGGAAAATATAGCTTTTGCCGCCTCGGGGCTGCCGCTACAATCCGGGGCATCTTGAAATGTTATATGTGAATATGTTTTTAAAAACCAAGAAAGTTTATAAGTCTTTATGAATTATTCTAAGACATCCAACTTACAAAATTGTAGGATAATATTTAATGAAAATAACATTTACAAAAGAAGCCGCTTAACTAAACTGTAATTTTTATTTGCATATCCATGTAGCACTTATATTCAAATATATACATAATCAATATAACTATCTAACTTTGAACTTCGACTTTAAGATTTATTTACTCTTTAATAACTTATTCTTAAAATTATAAAATAACCTGTCTTTTGCCTATTAATGATGATATAAACTAATTTAATTTTTAAAAACTATCCTTCATCAAGATACTCCATTTTATATACTAAATATAACTTTCCATTTTTAATAGATAAATTTATAATAACTGTTCCCATAGGATTTGCTTTTATAATAGTTACCTCTTTGTCTCGTATCTCATAATCTACATTATTTGTTTTATCTAAATAATTAGATGTTGGGATTTCATTCTTTAGATTCAATCCTCCAAATGGAAAATATTTTTTAAAATCTTCATAAGCATAATTCAAATCCAAATTTTTGTAAGTTTTTTCAACAGCCCATGAGTTTCTATTATCTCCTGGAATCCCATTTATAATAAATTCATTATTGGTTAATTTATTTTTTTCTCTTTTATAGAAGAAAAAATATCCTCTATCATGGATTATTAATTCATCTTTTAAAAAACAAATTACATTATAAGGTTTTTCGCAGCCTAAATCATTTGCATTATAAGGAGATAGGAATGTTAAAGAATCATTTTTAGGTTTAAAATAAGTTATAAAAATACTCTCTTCATTATAGTTTTTAATTTTAGTAGCATATTTATATTCATATATAGTTGTTTTACACCAATTAGGTACTATTAAAGAATCTGATTTAATTGAAAATGAAGCATAACGACTAACTTCTGCTGCATAATTGTCATCAAATGATTCATTATATCTTTTATCTTTAATAAATTTATAGCTATACCAAACACCTTGAAAATTTTTTAGCTTTTCCTTTTTTATAGCTGTACTATTTGGATCAGATATTTTTTTTTTGGCTATTAGATTAGCAGATACAGAATCTTCATTTTTCACAAGTACTATATCATTTTTTGTATCTGAGTTTTTGCATGACATTATAAATAATACAAAAATTAATATTGATAATTTTAAACTTTTCATATACACAGTTAATTTAATTATTTTCATAGGTACCATTATTAAACATTTCTATTTCAGCTTTTCTCCTTCTTATTAAACCTGGAGTTCCATTATTAGTGACGTCTTCCATTTCCTCAGCTCCTTGAGGATATAATTTATTATTAATATTCTTTTTTATTTTAGTTTCACCTTTGCCAGCACCGCCTGTATTTAAAAATTCCGAACCTGTATTGAATAAAAGACTTACTAATGCATCAAATTCATATTGATGTAAGGGAACATTAATATCTCTTTGCACGGCTTTTTCAAACTCAGGTAACTTATTATCAAATAATTTTGTAGCCTGTTCTAGTGTTATTCCATTTTTAAATTCATCTGGGATAGTTATATTCTCGCATTTTTGTTTAGCTATTAAATGGCCATATCCAATAGTACAATATCCTTCAGAATCATTATAAACATTCGTTTTAAACTTTTCCCAAGATTTTATAAAATCTATACCTTTTTGAGAAGTTCTCAATGTTTTCGGATCAACTCTACTCCCAGTTTGCTTTTCTGTATCTTCTCCAAATGTATTTTTATATCCTTCTACTAAAATATTTAATGGATCAGATAAATCTGATCTTCTTTGAAATGGCATCTTACTCCTATCAGTTAAAGGGTTATTAACTACTCCTTTTGAAACCGAAGCTGTAAAATATTCAAAATGTACCATATATACTATAGTTCCATTTATTTTAAGCCTAGGTTTTCCATCTGGTTTAATTAATTTTCCAGTAGTTCCTAATTTTTGTTTTTGTATAACTTTATCACCTACCTTAACTCCAATTGAGCCAGGATCTAATTCTCCATATCTGATAATAAATTCCCTGCCATCTTTGGTTTTATGATTTATAGTTACTTGATCTGTCTTATCATAAAATAATTTTACATCTAAAACTACTCCATCACAAATAGCAACTACCTCCGTAAATGGTTCAGTATATAAATCCCTAGCACCATGTCGTCTTCCACCTGTTCTGTTAGCATTAAAAATAACCATGTTATCTCTTTGAGCTGCTGCCCAATAATAATCTTTCCACTTCTTACCTGTATCATTTTGAGGCTTTACAAGTAGTGGGAAAATTATGAACTTCGGTTTTTCCTTCTTCTTCTCCTCCTTCTTCACATCTCCCTGTCCCACTTTAACAAAGGAAATACTGTCCGGTACATCTGGCTTAAAGGATCTTATATCTACATTAACTACCTTGCTTTGTATCGTAGCTTTTGATCCAGTACTTCTACTTTTGTATACAGCTCCTGCTCCCAGCCTTCATAATAATCATGTCCCTTACTTCTCCCTATTGTAGAGAGATCTACAATTACAATATAAGTATCGGCGGAGAGGGTAAAGTTTTCTTTTAAAATTAATTGGTCATCAACCATATCTTTATCGTACAGGCTCAGT
>DASVUQ010000187.1:0-17943 GCA_036386975.1 Flavobacterium sp.
TCTTCTTTATCTTCCTGGATTTTAAAACCTAACTTTTTTAATTCGACAAAACGATTGGTATGTGTCCTTGCCATTTTATTTACAAAATAGGCTTTTTTCACCCGTTTTATTATGGCTTCCCCTTTAGAACTCTGCTTATCATTTTTAATTACAATATCGGCAAAATACAATGCTTTTTCTTCGTTTTCTAAAAGTAAATACGTTAATGCTAAATTATAAGCTGCTATGAACCGAATGTGTTCGTTAGCCGGAATTTGAGGATACTTGGTTAGTACACTTTCCAGATATAATAAATGGGGCATTAGTACTTTTGCATCTAAACCGTTTTCTAATGTTACCTTACCCATTTGATCGGTAATTGCATTTTCGTATGCAAGCATTTGCTGATATTCCGGATGTCCTTTAGAGCTCATAAACTCGAACTTTTCTTTTACTACATCATTATGATATCCTAATTTATTATTAAGTAATTGTTGAATCCGCCTCATGGTAGCGTAAATAACAACGTCTATACCCATTTCTTCAATAGTAAAGTTTTGTTTGATATTAAAGTCTTTCATTTTTATTCTATTTCCAGACACTAATGCTGTGGCTTCACTTTTGTTATAAGCTCCCTGAAAAACATTTTTTTCAGCATTTATAAATTCATCAGAGTAAATTAATTTATCACCACATTTTACCTCTACATTAACTTTTACATCATATTTAGAATAGGGGTAATAATTCCAGTCTTTCGTTTTATTATTAAAAACACTATCCATTTGTGTAACGGTATATTTTGGAAAAGGTATTGTAATATATATTTTCATTTTTCCATTTAAAGGGTCTTTTACATAACCATCGATATTAAAATATTTTTTTTTTAAAACCTGTTCTTCGCTTTTCAATTCAGGATCCATCTGATAAAATGTGGTTTGAGAAATCACATTGTCTAAACAAGGAAACTGAGAATACCGAATTACAGAAACAAAAAATTTACCTTTTTTCGAACTCACTTTATCTTGGGCAGTAATTATACCGCATGCAAAAACAAAAAGGATAAGTTGTATTTTTTTCATATTAAAGAAAAGTAATTATGTTATAGCTAAAAATCAAAAATCTATTACAGGTTCTGTAATAGATTTTTGAAACACTCTTTTAGACGTTATTGAACCCTATTTCTGATGATCTTGTTATAGAAAAATAAAAAAAGGAAATCTCAAATTCTGAGACTTGCTTTTTGTTTTTATTTTTTATTAAATATTTCGATCGAATTATCATTTATATAAAATATATTTTGTGTAGCGGGATCAATCTCATAAACCGGCTGATTGTTTTTAAATACTAATTTATCAACTTCAACCCCATCTGATTTTCGAACTTTTACCAAGGTTTTTTCCCCTGTTTCAGCTTTTGCGAAAATATATGAAAAATCTTTGTTTTGTTTCATTGCTTCAAAACGAGAACTAAATTTTGCAGCGACTACATCCATTGCCATAGCTCCTACAGCGGCATTTCTAGATTGGTTCAATTTTTTCTGGTTTTTTTCTTTCACAACTCCCGTGGCAATAATGTTACCGTTTGCATCACGCATAGTCATTGTCCATTCTGAGCCCTGGATTCCGGTAACAACTGAATAAGCTCCTAATCCAAAACTAGCCAACTTTGCACCTGCATTTAAAAATTGTCTCCCTACTTCACCCGGTTGTTTGTAATTAAGGTGATATTTTATAGATCCATCTAGTGCGACCCCCATTACTTCGAGTGGCCCTGAAAGTGCAACTCCCCAGGGAAACATTTCAATACTGTTCAATTCTTTTTCTCTTTTGATGTTTACTTTTGCAAATGGCTCCGGTTTATCATCAATAGAAGGATTGAATTTGTATAGTTTTTCGTCATTATACACTAAATACGAATTAGATGGTTCATCATATACTGGTAAAACCGGACGGTCTTTGTCAAACTTAATGTTGCGTTTCCATAGTTTTTTTCCTGATTTAAAATCTACCATATTACCATAAGTACCTGTAAGATACATTACTTTTTCTCCAACTTTACCCAGGTAAAAAATCGGATCGTCTTTATCGTCTGCAATTTCTATAAAGTTTTTCCAGAGTTTTTCTCCATCTTTATTAATCAGCATCATTTCATTTTCAGCAACATATAAAAAATCTTTGTCAATAGGAATTACTTTTTTTAATCCATCGCCACGAGCATCTTTTTTCCAGATTTTAGCCCCGGTTTTTAAATCAAAGAAGTTAAATCCGCTGTGGTGTGCAACTAAAATTTTAGTTCCCCAATCTTCCAGGTATACTATTTGTTTTGTTTTTATTGACTCTTCCCAGATACTTTTTCCTGTATCGGTATTTAAGACATTTAAATATTCTTTTACAGAAATAAATCCTTTAGAATTAATTACGACAATATTTTTATCGTTTTGAGTTGGAAAAAATTTAGTATACTCTTCTTCAGATTTCCAATTTAAAACTCCTGTTTCTCTGTTAAAAGAATACAATTTTCCGTAAAGCAAATAATAAATTGTGGCTCCGTTTACTTGTGCAATATTTATATTAGCGCTTAATGAAAGACTAAACAAAGATTTTGCTTTTTCTACAGGGGTTTTCCATTTGATATTTCCTGTCGCCATATCAATCAGGGCTATAGTCATTATTCCTTTATTTCTTAAGGTAAATAAATATTCATTTGTTTCAGGAAGAAAATCTGATTGTATAACCCAAAAAGATTCTTTAGACGAATTGTAAACTATTTTACCAGTATCGGTATTGATTATTAAAAATTTAGAATTAATGTATGCCTCTACATAAGGACTATTAGGAACACTTTTTAATTCTTTTTTTTCTTTAAACATCTTGTCTAAATCAGGATCATCTAAAAGATCCATTGCAGAAAGAGTTCCAAAGTCATCTTTAGTCAATGTCCAAACAATTTTTTTGGTTTCGGCATCTATACCGCTGATTTTCCCATTTTCTTTAAAAACTATAACTCCGGTAATTTCATTTTGTACTAGGTCCTGAATTTTTCCATCAGTTTTAACAACTTCATCGTAATTTCTTTGTGAAAACACTGACGTGTTTATGAGTAAAAACAGTAACATAGTAAACTTTAGTTCTTTCATTTCGACAGATTTAATATTAATTATTTTTAATTGTTTTAAAAGTATAATATGAATTGGTAACAAATATAAAAAAATTTATATTTATTTTAAGAAAAAATTTCTTTCAACACTTCTAATGATTTGGGTTTTTTGAAACCGTCCAGATGAAATGCATAATAATCGATAAGTATCTTGAGCAGTAACTGCCTTTCGATTACATGAAATGTTTTTTTGTCGCTATCGAATTTCAATGCGATCAATTTCTTAAATAAAAGTGTCTCGTGCTCTGAGAGCGAACTTATGGCCTGAAACAAAGAAAAAACACCTTCGGTCATTTCGAAAAAAGGAAATTTTATATTGGAAACATCCGGATAGAAGCCAAGGTATTTGGTGATTTCAAGTAATAGTATCAGATGGAAATTAGCGATTTCATTATGACTGTCGAGCCAGTGCAGAGCTGTTTCCAGAAAGGAAAAAAGAGGCACATTTTTTTCTTCTTCATGAATGGAATGATGTAAAATTTCTGAGACGAAAATAACGATGGTACTCTTAACCACATCGGCATGAATGGAATGAAAAGGAGTGGCAATTTTTATTTCTTTGAAATTTTCTAAAGTGCCTTTATTTTTATGAACTGCTTCGATTTCCAGAATAGTTAAAGGCTGAAAATACGCAATTTTCCGGTTAGATTTTCGGGATGAAAACGCATCACGGACATAATACGATTTTAGCCCGTCCGATTGTGTAAAACATTTTACAATTAAACTTTTTTCCTGGTATTTAATGGAAGAAATTACGATGGCTTTAGTTTTTACCTGCATAAATAATGGTGCTGGCGGTAAGTATTAGTTGTGAACAATACCATCTTATTATCGTATTATCATCACTTTTTTTACTTTTGTTTCAACACCATCCTGAGCTGCAATAAAAATCATATATACACCGGAAGCTACTCTGTATTTACCAAAAGCTGTGGTATCCCATTCAATGGAACCACCACTGGAAATGGTTTCGAAAACCAGATTCCCTTCTATATCTGTAATTTTTACATTCGCTTTGTCTAATAATCCATTTATTTTTACTGTTCCCGTATATTCCGGTCTTACCGGGTTAGGAAAAACAATTACATTATTAAGATTATCACTGGCCTGTATAGCATTTCCTTTAAAAGATACCATTCCGTTTACAGTAGCAAAAAATACTTCGCCTGTTACAGGATTAATATCTATATCATTGACATTATTGCTAGGTAAAGGTGAATTGGAACTGGTAAAATGATGTATGGTTTCCTGTCCATTAGGCGAAACTAAAAAAACGCCTGCCTCTAAGGTCCCAATCCATTTATTATTAGAACCATCAACAACAATGTCTGTAATAAACTGACCAAACAGTAGTTCCTGTGGAGTCCCGTCTTCCAGGATTATTATAGGATTGGCTTTGAGTTCATCGTCTCCCAGAAAACGGTCTACGCCTGTAAGAATCCTTAATCCTGCTCTTGTACCAATCCATAGTTGGTTCCTCTTATCTATGGCTATTGCCTGTACGCTTGTACTAGGTAAATTCCCATTTTCGGGGCCTTCTGTAATTTTTTTAAAAACCGGGCCGTCTTTTTCATTAAACCCCACGACTCCATCTGCAAGTGTGCCTATCCATTTGGTACTGTTTTTATCTATAACCAATTTTCCTAAACGGGTACCAAAAAAATCATCCAGTATATTTTCCATATTGTAGGACTGCCACTCTCCATTTGTTTTTAATACTTTTAAACCATTTTTAATTAGCCCGTTTGTAAGCCATAAATTCCCTTGTTTGTCAAAAGCACTTTGTTCAATCCTGACGCTTTTGTAATTCGGTGCTCCCGCCAAAACCAAACTCTCTAAGCCACTATTGGTTTCATCATATTTGGTTACAAGAACATCGTTTTCATATTTTAGTAATCCATTAAAATAAGAACTTATAAAAATCTGGTTCTCGAGATTAGGGTTTACTGTCACCCTTACTAAATCTCGAGCATTAGCTACATTGGCATAAGGAAAATTTTTCCAACCGTCCTCTTTATTATATTTACTAAAACCATACGCCCTTGTCTGAGGAGTATAAAATGTGTTATAGGTACCATATACCGCCCAAAGATTATTAGTAATAGCATTGATAGAAAAAATATTATTTCTGGTTGGTCCTCCCGGGCTTAAAAATTCAAAAGCTACGGGATTTGAAAGTAATGCAGAAATAACTCCGCTTTCAGTTGTTCCTAAATAGATGCTGTTATCTATAATAGTAGCGCAGGTAAAAGTGGGATTTATATCTGTAACCTGTGTATTATTAATTTGATTGGCAAGAACAAATCCCTGATTATAGATAAAAACACTATTGGAGGTGGTAATAAGTAAATAATTACCGGATGCCCTGATATCTACTGCTGTTGGTGTAAGATTAGACCCAAAAGGAGCAAAAGAAGTCCCGTTGTTAGAACGGCTCACCTGGCCTGAAACTGCTGTTGTAAAAAGGTTATTCTGAAAAGCTGCTACTCCCGAAAAATTTCCAGGTACTATTTGCTGCCATTGGGTAGCATCAATCAGGTTAGGATTGGTAAGCTGTGCGCGTTTGATCCCTTCTGATGCTGTAGCGGCGTAAATAAAACCATTAAGAATTGCCGTTTGGTTAACTTTTATTTCAGCTACTGTTGTCCCGATAAAATAGGTGTCGCCAAATTGTAAATTATTTAAATTATATTGTACAATACCAAAGTCACATGAAATATAAACATTGCCTTGGTACTCTGTAAAATGGTTAACTTTTTTAATATTTGGAGCAATATTTTTTTTAATAATATCTACAACAGTATTGATTTTACCATTTGCCTCATTAATTACAATAAGTAACCCGTTTTCATACCCGATAAGCGTTTTGTTAGCACTTTCGCTATGATAAACAGATGAAATAATTTCGCTTGAAAGGCCGTCAATAGTATTTAATGTTTTAATATCATTAGTACTATTACTTTTTGAAAAAATAGCATTTTCTGAAGCTGCAAATAATTTTATCTGTGATTGAGAAATATCTTTAATAGCATTATAAGAAAAATATCCTTTCCAGAGCGGGTTACCCTGAGAAAAACCGACCGCACATAATACAAGAAAAACAATAACCGTAAAGAGGTACTTCATCTTAAACTAGATTAGCTTACAAATATACTATAAACAAAAATATTGTGCTTTTCGTATATAACCTGTCTTTATACAAAAAAACCTTCCCAATGGAAGGTTCTTGTTCAATAAGTTAATGCTTATACTACTCCTTGTGCCAGCATAGCGTCGGCCACTTTTACAAACCCCGCAATATTGGCACCTTTTACATAATCTACGTATCCGTTACCATCAGATCCATATTTTACACATGAAGCGTGAATATCTAACATAATCCTTTTTAATCTTTCATCTACTTCTTCAGATGTCCAGCTTAAACGTAATGAATTTTGAGACATCTCTAATCCAGAAGTGGCAACACCTCCGGCATTCGAAGCTTTTCCGGGAGCAAAAAGGATTTTAGCATTTTGAAAAGCTATTATTGCTTCAGGAGTAGAAGGCATATTTGCACCTTCTGCAACACAAATACATCCATTGACTATAAGTGTTTTTGCTTCTTCTTCATTAAGTTCATTTTGTGTAGCACATGGTAAAGCAATATCACATTTAACTTCCCATGGCCGTTTTCCTGCCACGTATTTTGCATTTGGGTATTTCTTTATGTATTCGCTGATTCTGGCGTAGTTAACATTTTTGATTTCCATTACGTGAGCTAATTTTTCTGCATCAATCCCGTCTTCATCATAAATATAACCCGCGGAATCTGAGAGTGTGACTACCTTACCACCTAATTGTGTTGCTTTCTCGGCAGCATATTGTGCTACATTCCCTGATCCTGAAACGGCAACAATTTTACCTGTAAAACTATCTCCTTTGGTTTGCAACATACTTTGTGCAAAATATACATCTCCATAACCTGTAGCTTCAGGGCGTATTAATGAACCTCCAAAAGAAATCCCTTTTCCTGTTAATACACCTGTGAATTCGTTTCGCAATCTTTTATATTGCCCAAACATATATCCTACTTCCCTTCCCCCAACACCTATATCTCCGGCAGGAACGTCGGTATCACTACCAATGTGTTTTGATAATTCTGTCATGAATGCCTGGCAGAAACGCATAATTTCATCATCAGATTTTCCTTTAGGATCAAAGTCAGCTCCTCCTTTTCCACCTCCCATGGGTAGGGTAGTTAAACTATTTTTGAAGGTTTGCTCAAAAGCTAAAAACTTGAGAATACTTAAATTCACAGATGGATGAAAACGGATTCCGCCTTTATATGGGCCAATAGCAGAGTTCATCTGGATGCGGTATCCTCTATTTACCTGAATATTTCCGGCATCGTCTGTCCAAACCACTCTAAAAGTAATAATCCGTTCTGCTTCAACCATTCTTTCCAGAAGCATTTTGTTTTGGTACTTTTTATTCTCTTCAATAAACGGAATTACTGTTTCAGCAACTTCGTGGACAGCCTGCATAAACTCTGGCTCATTCGGATTTCTTTTAGCAACTGCTTCAACAAAAGATTGAATACTTTCTGACATAATTATTAAATTATTAACGTTAATAAAAACGTTTTTGTTTCAACCTACAAATATACATTTTATAAAAATCGTAAAGATGTTTTTTTTATGATCGTTATAATTTTTATAGATTATTTAACGGTTTTCTACTTAAAATAAAAATATTATTTATTAATGGAAGGTTTTAGTGAATATTTATTAATACTGATTAGATTTTTTTATTTATTATTGTAATTTACTTCGTTTTCCTATATTTGTAAATATTTAACACAGTTCAAAATGACTCCAATCAAAAACGTAATTACATTAATTTTAATCTTAAGTACCTTTTGTTGCTGGTCACAGTTTAAAACTTATACTGAAGTTGGGGTTATGGCCGGACCTGTATTTTTTCAATCTGATTATGGTGAAAGAGGTGATTTTGAAAATTTTTATAAAAATAATGGTTATAACCTAGGTGTATATGTATATTTAACTCCTGAAGATTGCTGCTGCCCCTCTTCCAGCAATAGCAACTATAAACAATATTTTAAATTACGTTTCGAGTTCTCTTTTATGAAAAGTGAACTAAAACATTATGGGCAATACGTAGCCCCCGAAAGAACTAGCCTTTTTGCCAATCAGCTAAGAGGGATGAGAGGTAATGTCACTGCAGGAAATATAGGTTTACAAATAGAATATTACCCATGGAAGACTGATGATTATAAACGAGGGGAAGCATTTTCACCTTATATAAGTCTCGGAACGGTATTAAGTTATTATAATAGTAAAGCATATTCTTTACTTGCCCCACTTGGCACTCCTGCAGCTACACCAGTTAAATATGTTAATGCTTATAGAAATGATAGCGGAATTGTTTCTTCCTTAACTTTGGGTGCAGGCGCGCGATATAAAATAGGTAATTATCAGGCGTTAGTATTAGATACAAGGGTTCAGTCTTATTTTTCTGATTGGGTTGATGGTTTAAATCCTAATCGAAGAATATATAAAGAGAATAAATTTAATGATTGGTCTACAGCTATCAATCTTGGATATATTTATTATTTTAATTAAAGATTAAATTAAAAATAGCTTAAAAATAACCCCTTTTAGATATTTATAAGAGGTTATTTTATTACTTTATTTTATTTATAACAATGCCTGTCTTAAGTCTTCAATCAAATCTTCGGCATCTTCAATCCCTACACTTAGCCTTACAAGATCATCTGTGATTCCCACTTCTTTTCGTTTATCTTCTGGTATTGATGCATGTGTCATTAATGCGGGATGGTTGGCTAGTGATTCGACCCCGCCAAGAGATTCCGCTAATGTAAATACCTTGAGTCTTTCTAAAAATACAATGGCATCTTCTTTTTTACCGGAAGTAAATGTAAAAGAAACCATGCCTCCAAAAGCTTTCATTTGTTTCTTTGCAATCTCATGAAAAGGGTGATCCTGTAATCCCGGATAATAAACAGTTTTAATTTTTGGGTGATCATTTAAAAAAGCTACTACTTTTTCTCCATTTTCGCAATGTCTTTGTACCCTTAAATGTAATGTTTTTATACCTCTCAATACTAAAAAACTGTCCATTGGCCCCAGTGTAGCACCAGTAGCAAATTGCTGAAAATGCAGCTGGTCGCCTAGAGATTCCTCTTTTACAATAAGTGCACCGGCTATGACATCTGAATGCCCCCCTAAATATTTAGTAGCAGAATGCATTACAATATCAGCACCTAAATCTAATGGTTTTTGCAGATAAGGTGTTGCAAACGTATTATCGACAGCAAAAAGTATTTTGTTTTCTTTTGTTATTTTAGCTATTTCCTGAATGTCGGCAAGCTTCATTAGCGGATTAGTTGGTGTTTCTACCCAAACAAGTTTTGTGTTTTCATTAATGAGCAACTGAAATTTGTCCAGGTCATTCATGTCTACAAAATGAAATTTTATACCGGAGTCTTTATAAATACGGGTAAACATTCTGTAGGTCCCTCCATATAAATCGTCCATGGCAATAATTTCATCTCCTGCTTTAAAAGAACGTAAAACACAATCTGTAGCTGCTAAACCGGATGAAAAAGCTAGCCCTCGTGTACCATGTTCTATACTCGCCAAAGCATTTTCTAAGGCCGTTCTGGTTGGATTTGCTCCTCTGCTATATTCATAATCCGGATGTAAAGGTTTACCGGGACTCGTCTGAACAAAAGTTGATGTTTGATATACTGGAGGCATAACCGCTCCGGTAGCCGGGTCATGGTGCTGGCCTCCATGAATGACTTTAGTATTGAATTTCATAATTATTTTTTCTTATATATAGACACAAATTTACCTTTTAATTTTCTCTATCCAAACGAGAAGTTGATACCTTTGCAAATAAATTAACATCTGATATGAAATATTTTTCAATCTTTATATTTTTGATAATACTATTAAGTAGTTGCAATAATGAATTAACTTTTGAAGAGCAATCTTTTGAAAAAAAATCGAATTTACCTTGTAAAAAAAATTGTCCACATATCGCTGTAAAAATTCCTATTGCTAAAAATGTACCTATTGTTGCTGACAGTATTAACAAAAAGGTTTTTGCAGTAATGAAAGAAATCATATATGTTGGCGAAAACCCTTTTTCTTCTACTAATTATGATGGCTTACTAACTGCTTTTATCAATTCATACGAAGAAACAAAAAAAGAAAACCCTGATGAATCATTTGGATGGGAAGGTAAAATCGAGGGGAAGGTAAAATACCAGTCGGATAAAATTGTTGATATCGAAATTAACCACTACACTTTTACCGGAGGTGCACATGGCTATCAAGGTATGCGGTCGCTGATATTTGATATAAAGACAGGAAAACACATTGCTAATGAAGCCTTATTTAAAGACAATAAAGCTTTCACAACATTTGCAGAAAAAAAATTCAGAAAAAAATTCAATATTCCTGAAAAGGTAGCATTAAACAATTCGGGTTTTATGTTTGAAGAAGAAAAATTTCAGTTACCACAAACCTTTTTCTTTACTGACGAAGGGCTTCTTTTGTATTATAATGTATACGAAATTGCTTCATATGCAGATGGTCCAAAAGAATTGTTATTGCCTTATGAAGAAGTTTCGCCTTATCTGGCTATTAAATAAATTTTCGGATTCCCATAATTATTCCGGTATGTAACGCTTCATGATAATAATTAAAGGATATAGCGTCCTGAACATTTTTCATAGTAAAGCCTGTCATTACAGTAAATTCTTGGTAGTCCTTAAAAATGGCATTATTAAAATCTGTTTCCGTTTTGTTAATAGTTTCAAACAAAAGTGATCCAATAAGATCTACTTCTTCTTGTGTTACATCGGCTTCGGGTTTTGTTCCTCTTTTATATTGCGCTACCATTTGATCTGAAACCAACATAGGCAATCCAGATAATTTATAAATTAACATTTGTTGCACTACAACTATATGGCCAATATTCCAAATTATATTATTATTAAATCCTTCAGGAATGGTGTTAAGTTGGTCCAGTGTATAATTTTGAAGGAACTGAGATAAAACTTTTCTACTAGTGCCGGTAATATCGAATAGCTGCTGCATTTGTCTTTGTTTATTTATAGGATAAAAATAGTGAATTTGTTTTAAATGAATTTCCTTTGCACAAAGAAACTGTTTTCAAATAATGAACAAAATTTACTACCTCGCATCCTGCGATACGTGCCGGAAAATTATAAAATCATTACCTAATACAGACAAACTGGTTTTTCACGACATCAGACAAACCCCAATTTCAGCTGAAGAAGTAGAGCAAATGCACCAACTATCAGGTAGTTATGAAGCCTTTTTTAGCAAAAAAGCCCAATTGTATAAATCACTGGATTTAAAAAATAAAACGTTGACTGAAGACGATTATAAAAAGTATATTCTCGAACATTATACATTTTTAAGCCGGCCTGTTTTTATTATCGATAATACTATTTACATCGGCAACAGCAAAAAAAACATTATTGAAGTTATAAAAGCGTTAGGCTAATGTCGAAAAGAGCTTTAGCCCTTATTGGTGCCACTATAGTTTCGCTCATCTATGGTGTGACTTTTACAATTGCAAAAGATGTAATGCCGCTCTACGTTAACCCGTATGGCTTTATATTGTTAAGGGTAGGTGGATCTGTAATTCTATTTTGGCTCGTGTGGCTTTTTATGCCAAAAGAAAAAATTGCGTTAAATGATTTCCCAACGATTGCAGCCGCTGCTTTTTTTGGCGTTGCGTTAAACATGCTTACTTTCTTTAAAGGGTTAAGCTATACCTCTCCTATTGCCGCATCGGTTATCATGGTAACTACTCCTATTATTGTCTTGATTTTATCGGCAATAATTATGAAAGAAAAAATGCTGAAACGTAAAGTATTGGGTATTATACTCGGTTTAGTAGGCACTTCATTTTTAATCTTGTACGGAGAATCTATTGGTAGTGCAACGCATGCAGGGTTGGGTAATTTTCTTGTTTTTGTAAATGCGGTATCGTATGGTTTTTATCTTATAATTGTTAAGAAATTAATGGATCGATATAATGCATTTACATTTGTAAAATGGATTTATACTTTTGGCTTTATAATGGCTTTGCCGTTTGGATGGGATGAGCTTCAACAGGTAAACTGGGATATTGTTCCTGTAAGTATCCTATTTAAAATTGGTTTTGTTATTTTATTTTCTACATTCTTTACCTACTTGCTTAACCTGCTTTCTATGAAACAACTTCAACCTACCACTGTAGCTGTTTTTATATACCTACAGCCTTTATTCGCAGCCGTTTTTGCCATAAGTTTAGGCAAGGATAAATTAACTCTTGTAAAAACAATTGCTGCAATTTTAATATTTTCAGGTGTTTATTTAGTGACACAGAAAAAAACCAATAATCAATAACTACTATCCTACATCCATTTTATTATCTTTGAATCCGAATTACAATATATATGATACAATCCATGACGGGTTTTGGTAAAGCAACATTGCAAATGCCAACCAAAAAGATAACAATAGAAGCAAAATCATTAAACAGTAAGGGTTTAGATTTAAATGTACGAATGCCCTCTGTTTATCGTGAAATGGAATTGGCTTTGCGTAACCAGATTGCTTTGAAATTAGAACGTGGTAAGATCGATTTTTCTATTTTTATAGAAAATACTACAGAACAGACTTCTACTAAAGTTAATGTTCCTATTGTAAAGGCTTACATTGATCAGTTACGGGAAGTATATGCCGAAGCGGATGAAACTGAGTTGATGAAAATGGCTGTCAGAATGCCCGATGCTTTAAAAACGGAACGGGATGAAATTGATGAAAACGACTGGGATGAAATCCAGAAAGTAATTGATGAAGGTTTAAAAAACATACAGGCTTTTAGAATTTCTGAAGGTGTAGCGCTCGAACGTGAATTCCTGCACCGTATTGCTAATATCATGACATTGATGAATGAAACTGTTGCTCTTGACGGCGAAAGAATTCAAACGGTCAGAACCCGATTAAAAAGTGCTATTGACGAGTTAAAAGTAAATATCGATGATAACCGCTTTGAGCAGGAACTGATTTTTTATCTTGAAAAATACGATATTACCGAAGAAAAAGTACGCCTCGAAAACCATTTGAATTATTTTATTGAAACACTTGCAGGAACGGAAGCCAACGGTAGGAAATTAGGTTTTATAACTCAGGAAATAGGCCGGGAAATCAACACTATGGGTTCTAAATCCAATCATGCGCAAATGCAAAAATTAGTGGTTCAGATGAAAGACGAATTAGAAAAAATAAAAGAACAGGTGCTGAATGTTTTATAATAAGCAACGTTCGAAAAAAACAATAAAATGAAAGGCAAATTACTTGTATTTTCTGCACCTTCAGGATCAGGGAAAACCACAATAGTCCGATACCTTCTGGCACAAAAAGAATTGCACCTGGATTTTTCCATATCTGCCACTTCGCGTCCTAAAAGAGGTGAAGAAGTAGATGGCAAAGACTATTATTTCCTGTCGCCGGAAGAATTTCAGCAAAAAATTGATGAAAGTGCTTTTGTAGAATACGAAGAAGTATACAAGGATAATTTTTACGGTACGTTAAAAAGTGAATTGGATAGGATCTGGGCATCAGGAAAACATGTGATTTTTGATATTGATGTTATTGGCGGGCTCAATATTAAAAAACAATTTCCGGAACAAACGCTGGCTGTTTTTGTAAGCCCTCCGTCAGTAGAAGAATTAGAGCGAAGGCTGCGTTTCAGGCAAACCGAAAGTGAGGAGAAAATACAGATGCGCCTCGCTAAAGCCGAAAGGGAAATGGCCGTTTCTAAACAATTTGATATTATATTGAAAAACTACGATTTGGAAAACGCCAAAAATGATGCTTATAAATTGGTGTCAAATTATTTAAAATTAATAGAATAAGCTTTAAACTCTTCTTTATAAACTGCACCAAAGATGAAAATCGGACTTTATTTTGGTACTTTTAATCCTATTCATACCGGACATTTAATTATTGCCAATCACATGGCAGAATTTTCAGATTTAAACCAAATCTGGATGGTTGTTACCCCACATAATCCGCACAAGCAAAAGAATACTTTGCTAGACGATTACCAGCGTCTCCAAATGGTCAACCTGGCCACTGAAGATTTTCCTAAAATTAAAGCTTCTGATATTGAGTTCAAATTACCTCAGCCTAATTATACCATAAATACGTTAGCGCATCTAACAGAAAAATTTCCGCAACATGAGTTTTCATTAATTATGGGAGAAGACAATCTAAAGTCGCTTCATAAATGGAAAAATTATGAAGTTATCCTTCAAAATCATGAGGTATATGTATATCCTAGAATAATCCAAGAATCTGCCGATATGTTTACTGGTATTATAGATAAACATCATCCCAAAATTCATATTATTGATGCTCCTATAGTAGAAATTTCTTCCAGCTTTATCCGGGAAAATATTAAAAACGGTAAAAATGTAAAGCCATTGCTCCCCCAAAAGGTGTGGGAGTATATCGACCATAATTTGTATTATAGAAAATAAACTTAGTGCAACTGTTATTCCGGCCACTTATAAATATCATAAATATAACTTAATTATTTTCCTGATAACATATTCCACTTAATTTTGTAAATACAGTACCAGTACCAAAGGCGTCATCTTATCATCATGACTTATTATAAAAAACATTGTAAAAGTGATCGTTTGACTTAATGCTGCAAAAAATAGTAACCAAATAAAATAAATTATGCTCAACTTTGAATTATACAATCCTACAAATCTGATCTTTGGAAAAGGACAAATAGACAAATTACACACTTTAGTCCCAGCAAATGCTAAAATCCTCTTGGCCTATGGAGGCGGAAGTATCTTTAAAAATGGCATTTATGAACAGGTAATGAAAAACCTTGAAGGCTTTGAAGTGATTGAATTTGGAGGTATCGAACCTAATCCACATTTTGAAACTTTAATGAAAGCAGTTACTATTATCAATGAACAAAACATCAATTTCATATTAGCCGTTGGCGGAGGAAGTGTTATTGATGGGGTAAAATTTATTTCGGCTGCTACAAAATTTGATGGCAATCCTATCGATATCCTTCAGAAGCATCTAGTGATCAAAGATGTTACTACTATAATCCCTTTTGGAACTGTTTTGACTTTACCGGCTACCGGAAGCGAAATGAATTCCGGTTCAGTAATTACTATTGAAGCCACTCAGGAAAAATTATCATTTGGAGGAAGTGCTTTATTTCCTAAATTTTCTATCTGTGATCCTACTGTAATTACCTCCTTGCCCGAAAGACAACTTCAAAATGGGGTAGTTGATGCTTATACCCATGTTTTAGAACAATATCTTACGTATCCTCATGATGCTCTTTTACAGGACCGTATTGCAGAAAGTATTTTACAGACTTTAATAGAAATTGGTCCCGATGTGGTAAAAAGCCCTGCTGATTATAAGTTGGCTTCTAACTTTATGTGGTCATGTACCATGGCACTCAACGGATTATTAAATAAAGGGGTGCCAACAGATTGGGCTACGCATATGATCGGGCATGAATTAACAGCATTGTATGGTATTGACCATGCCAGGACACTTGCTGTGATTGGCCCAAACCTTTATAAAGTAATGTTTGAAACTAAAAAAGAAAAACTGGCACAATATGGTAGGCGTATCTTTAATTTAACAGGAAGTGAAGATGAAATAGCTAAAGAAGCGATCAATAAAACCACAGCCTTTTTTCATACGATGGGGATGGATACCAAACTTTCTGAATACACGCAGGAATTTGAAAAAACGGCCGGTTTTATAGTGAACCGTTTTCAAGATAGGAACTGGAGTGCTTTAGGTGAAAAACAAAATATTACATTAGATAAGATAAAGGAAATTGTTGAAATGAGTTATTAAACATTCATCTTATAATTCCTATAATAAACAAAAGCGCTTATGATAATTTATAAGCGCTTTTTAAATTTCAAAACAAAACTTAACTTTTATGGTGTATGATCTTAAAACTAACAAAGGACCATAAAGTTCTAACGTTCTATATTATAATATATTGTATCAAAAAATTTAGTAGGAGTTAAATTTTTCTGATATTTGATATTTAAGGATACTTGCGGATGTCCTAGTATTGTCATTTTATTAGCGTATGTACGCAAATAGCAATTCCCATAACGTAAAAAATCAGTATTTTTGCTGCAAACGATGTAGTAATGATAGAATATCCGAAATTTGCTGTAATTGGTGGAGGAAGCTGGGCTACCGCAATAGCTAAAATGCTTTGTGTGAATTTAGCTGAAATAGCCTGGTACATGCGCAATAATGATGCTATAGAACATATAAAAAACCATCACCACAATCCTAATTATTTAAGTTCCGTAGAATTCCAGATTGGAAAATTAAAATTAACGAGTGATATTAATGAAGCCGTTGCTTATGCGGATTATATTATTTTTGCTATTCCATCTGCATTTTTAGGAAGCGAATTAAAAAAGTTAACTGCTAGTTTAGAAAAAAAAGTGATATTTTCTGCAATAAAAGGTATTGTTCCTGAAACCAGTCTAATTGTTGGAGAGCATTTTCATGAGAGCTACGATATTCCATACGAAAATATTGGTGTAATTACCGGGCCGTGCCATGCAGAAGAAGTAGCGCTGGAGCGCTTGTCTTATCTGACTATTGCTTGTGGAGATGCCGATAAAGCGAAAATTGTTGCCAAATGTTTATCGGGCAATTATATTAAAGCAAAAATAACAGATGATATTATCGGAACAGAATATGCTGCGATGCTTAAAAATATTTATGCTATTGCGGCAGGAATTGCCCACGGATTGGGCTATGGTGATAATTTTCAGTCGGTTTTAATGAGTAACGGTATCCGGGAGATGAAGAAGTTCATCAAAAAAGTCCATAAAATGAAGCGCAACATTAATAATTCTGCGTACTTAGGGGATCTACTGGTGACAGGCTACTCTGTTTTTTCAAGAAACAGGATGTTCGGCAATATGATCGGAAAAGGATATACGGTAAAATCAGCCATGATGGAAATGTCTATGGTGGCCGAAGGTTATTATGCTACAAAAAGTGCCTGGGAACTCAATCAGGAATATGGTGCCAAAACCCCTATTATTGATGCGGTGTACAGCATTTTATATGAAGGAAAGGAAGCGAAAAAAATATTTAAAAAATTAACCGATAAGCTGGATTAGTGCATTACTGTAAATAGCCATCTTCTTCTTTTTGTTATTTTCTGAATAACCTGTTCTTCTAGTGCCTGATGATTAACTGTATCGCTAAAATAAAATATCATAGCTTGATTATGGGTTTTTTTAGGTTTTCGCATTCGTGTATTTGAGATCCAGAAAAAGAAGGTCTCGCTTTTTAGGGAATCTCTGTACGTTTCGCAGAAAAAATGATACCATTAATTGCTATTACTAAAGAATATTTTATAAATAATAATTCATTTGTGTTTTTAATTCCTCGTAAAGGCCCTAAGACGCAAGCTATAGCTAGATTTATTAGGTGCCTGCCTATTTTTTTAAAGTTATACTGGCACACCACTGTTCCCGTGTTCTTAAAAAACGAAAATTTTTTTGATAGCCCCGATTGCAGCCTACCGTGTGGACACATCTACAAATAATTGCCATCCCTGCATAATTGCTGCGAATTTTTGTATTCCTATAGCGAAAGTTGTTATTCCCGGTTTTCGCCCACTGGCATATCCTTTCCATCCTCCGAGCCTTGCCATGGC
>DASVUQ010000188.1:0-10916 GCA_036386975.1 Flavobacterium sp.
ATTCGAAACAGTATTATAAAAAAGCAAAGTGCTGTAGTTATTAATTAGAACAAATCAATTTGAGTTAAGAAAATTATATTTCAAAAAGCCTAGCCTCATAACCTTATTGCCCGTAATGTAAATTTATAGCTAAAAGTGTTATTAATTAATTAAAATTGTAATTTTGCATCCAATTCAAACACAAAAAGATGGAAAACGGAATATATGCTAAATTCAATACCACTAAAGGTTCGATCCTGGTAAAATTGACACATGACTTAACGCCCGGGACTGTAGGGAATTTTGTGGCCCTTGCAGAAGGTAACCTAGAAAATAAAGCAACACCACAAGGAAAACGGTACTATGACGGATTAAAATTTCACCGTGTTATTCCTGATTTTATGATCCAGGGTGGTTGCCCACAGGGAACAGGAACAGGCGGCCCGGGTTATAGTTTTGATGATGAGTTTCACCCGACATTAAAACACAATCGTCCCGGTGTATTATCAATGGCAAATTCCGGCCCGGCAAGTAATGGATCTCAGTTTTTTATTACCCATGTACCAACAGACTGGCTGGACAACAAGCATACTGTATTCGGACATGTAGTAGAAGGCCAGGAAATTGTTGATGCGGTAGCTCAGGGCGATATACTGGAAACTTTAGAGATTGTAAGGGTAGGGGAAGAAGCCCAAAAGTGGAATGCCGTTGAATCTTTCCGTACTTTTGAAGGGTCGCGTGCTAAGCGTGAAGCTGCTGAAAGAGCTGCTGCTGAAGCCAAAATGGAGCAACTAGCTGCAGGTTTCGAAAAGACGGAAAGCGGGCTGCGTTATAAAATGATCCAAAAAGGTTCCGGCAAAAAAGCAGAAAACGGTAAAACAGTGGCAGTTCATTATACAGGGCAGTTAGAAGACGGAAAAGTATTTGATTCCTCATACCCAAGAAAAAAACCAATAGAGTTCCCTCTGGGCCGTGGTAATGTAATTGAAGGCTGGGATGAAGGCATTGCTTTGCTTCAGGTAGGAGATAAAGCACGTTTTGTAATTCCGTCCCATTTAGGTTACGGTTCCCGTGGGGCAGGTGGTGCAATTCCGCCTAATGCTACATTAATCTTTGATGTAGAACTAATAGATGTGAAGTAAATACATCCATTAATATATAAATAGAAAAGCTGCCCATCACTTGAGGCGGCTTTTTATTTTGAAAGTATATAGAATAGAAACGTAAAGATATAGCTAAATTATAATAATGGGTCCTATTTTAACTTTAAAAGTAAATAAGCATCACGGAAAACTTACAATTTTTTAAATTCAATGAATCATCAGGAGCACAAAAGGTATTGTTGCCACTGCTTTTGTCCCGCTTTCTGCTCTATCTGCGCAAAAAAGCGCAGGATGCCGCTACAATCGGGGCTATCAAAAAAAATTTGTGTTTTAAGAAACACGGGAACAGTGGTGTACCGGTATAACTTAAAAAAAAATAGGCAGGCATCTAATAAATTCCCCTATAGCTTTGTGTCTTTGGGTCTTTGCGAGGAATTAAAAATATACAATGAAGCGGGTAAAGTTTGCCTAAAATGAGACCTTCTTCTTTCCGGATTCAAAAATACGACATTTTATTTTATTTCAGTTATACGTAGCAAATGAGCTATACATAAGCTGATAATCTTATTTCCATTTTATACTACAACCCATACTTGGCTTTTGAGGTGTTTTTAAGTTCCGGTTATAAATAACGGCATCTATTGCATTTCTAAGATCACTGCCGCTAAGCGGGATACCGTTTCCGGGACGGGAATCATCCAGCTGGCCGTGGTAAAATAATTGGTCCCGATTATCAAAAAGATAAAAATCGGGCGTACATGCGGCACCATATGCTTTAGCAGTTAGCTGGTTTCCATCATATAAATAAGGGAAATCTATTTTGTTTTTGAATGCAAATTCAGTCATTAAATGTGGTGCATCCTGTGGGTATTTTATACTATCATTACTGGAGATAGCAGCAATACCAATGCCCTGTACCCTGTAATCATTAGCAATCATTACAATTTCTTCAGTAACATGATGAACAAAAGGGCAGTGGTTACAGATAAAAATGATCAGCGTACCTTTCTGGCCTTTTATATCTTCAAAAGAAAAATAATTATTGGAGTTGGTATCTTTCAGGAAGAAAGAAGGTGCTTTAGTATCTAATGGTAACGCGTTGGAATAAGTATCAGACATAATGATAAAGTTTGTACCAAATTACAAAAAACGGTGGTTTTAATTGAAGTGATTTAAACTTTTTTGATTGAAGCGAAAAATGAGGATTTTTGTTCTAAATTTTAGTTTTTTTGTACTGCATAGCAGCGCTACGGAGTACAAAAAAGATGGAATTTAGGGCATAAAGACCATTTTGCAGCCAATTGAAAAAAGTTTAAATCCCTCCATTACTTATAAATAATATTTTTTAATTTAGTATGTAAAATTAAAAATATGAAAACACTTGAGCAATGGTTTGAAGAATATGCGGTAAGCCATCAAAACCCAAAGAACAAAGCTATACATTATATCTGTGTACCTGCTATCTTTTTTTCAATTGTAGGTTTGCTTATGAGCATACCCAATGCTCTTTTACAGCGTCTATTGCCATTTGCGCATCCTGTTTTAGCAAATTGGGCGGTAATTGTATTGTTGGTTATGCTGATTTTTTATATTCGATTATCAGTTGTAATGGCTTTAAAGATCGCTGTTTTTTCTGCAATATGCCTTTTACTCAATTATTATATTGCTCAACATGCTAATTTAGTATTAGTATCTGTAATTATTTTTGCTGTAGCCTGGGTAGGCCAGTTTTACGGACATAATATTGAAGGTAAAAAACCTTCTTTCTTAAAAGATTTACAATTTCTTATGATTGGCCCGGCGTGGGTCGTAAATAGTATTTTTGGTAATAAAAGGGTAAAATGATAGATTGGCAGGATTTTGAAAAAATTGAGATGCGTGTAGGGACTATTATTCAGGTAAAAGATTTCCCTGAAGCCAGAAAGCCTGCTTATCAGTTGGTTATTGACTTTGGACCGGAGATAGGGATACTTCAATCTTCTGCACAAATTACCAAACGGTATTCAAAATTAACTTTACTACAAAAGCAAATTGTGGCTGTAATTAATTTTCCAAAAAAACAAATCGGAAAATTTATGAGTGAATGCCTGGTTTTAGGTGCAGTAGGAGAGGAGAGCGATGTTATCCTGATTCATCCCGAAACAAAAATTGAAAACGGCTTAAGGATTGGATAAATACTAATCTATTATATTATTCCCAAATAAAGTTAGTAAATGCCTTACATCTGCAGTTTCAGAGACAAAATATTTAGCGGCTGTTTTTTTATGGCCTACCTTAACAGTATAGGCGGTTTTAGGCAATTCTTCAAACATATATTCATCTGTCCAGTCATCACCTATGGCAAAAATATAATCGAACGCATATCCTAAAAGTAATTTGGTCACAGCACGCCCTTTATTAACGGCACTGCTTTTCACTTCCATTACTTTATCGCCTTCTAATACCGATAACCCATTATCGGCAACAAAACTGGTAAGGACTACTTTAAGGTCGCGGGTACGGATGGCCGACATATCGGGATCTGCTTTACGGTAATGCCATACGAGCGAGTAATTTTTTTCTTCTATAAATGCACCAGGGGTACGGTCTACAAAACTTTCCATTACCGGCCTGATATTTTCTTTCCATTCTGTCTTTACATATTCCAGTTCTTCCCATTCCTTTTCCGGTCGCCTGAGCCAGACACCGTGGTCTGTTATTAAGGTATATTTTTTATGCCCGAACCATTTTTCGATAGTGTCGCGGCCCCTGCCGCTAATAATAACAAGCTCCGTGTTTTCTTCTTCAGCTAGTGTGTCCAGAAGCTGGTATAGTGTTTCATCCGGTTTTGCGTCTTCAGGGTTATTTTTAAAATCAACCAGTGTACCATCATAATCAAAGAGCAGCAGTTTTTTTTCTGCCTGTTTGTATTTAAAAATTAATTCATTAGTTGCTACAGGGTCCAGTCTCTTGCATACAGATGTGGTTTCAAATGTATTTCTGGTACTTTCTAATGATTTTATAAAATCACCGGCCCATTTATCAACACTGTAGCGGGCAAGCCTTTTTTGTAAAGCAGTGATTCTTGTTTTCTGTTCTGAGATTGGCATTTCTAAAGCTTGTTTGAGCCGGTCTGCAAACTGCTCCATATTATTAGGGTTAATCAACAAAGCCTCCTGCATTTCGCTTGCGGCACCCGCCATCTCACTTAGTATAATTACACCATCCTGGTTGGCCCTTGTTGCTACATATTCTTTAGCTACAAGGTTCATCCCGTCGCGTATTGGCGATATCAGGGCCACATGTGAAGACGCATACAAATCGATAAGGTCATCAAAAGGCATTGACCTGTAAAAATACCATATAGGCGTCCAGTTAATAGTAGCAAATTTTCCGTTAATCCTTCCTACCAATTCGTCGGTTTCACTCTTCAATTTCTGATACTGCGGTACATTAGACCTGGAGGGGACTGCCAGCATCACAAGGCGCACTTTCTCCCTGTATTCCGGATATTTATCCAGGAAATATTCAAAACCTTTAATGCGGTTAGGGATACCTTTAGTATAGTCCATACGGTCTATAGACAATATAAGTTTACTATCTGTATAATTATCAAGATGTTCGTTGATCCTGGACATGAGTGTTGACTGGTCGGTTTCATTACGGTTCTGATGTTCTATAGCGGCATTATAAAAACTTTTATAATCAATCCCCATAGGAAAAGAATCCACTTTTATAATACGGTCCTTACAAAAAATTTCATTAAATTTTATTTCATGGCCTACTATGCGCCTGACGGAATTTAGAAAATGCTGTACATAATCATACGTATGGAAACCAATAAGATCGGCTCCCATTATTCCGTATAATAACTCTTCACGCCAGGGAAAAGTCCTTATTATTTCAAAAGCAGGGAATGGAATATGAAGAAAAAAACCTACTGACAACTTTGGGTTTTTCTTTTTTAATATACTTGGCAGTAATAAGAGCTGGTAATCATGTACCCAGATGGTATCGCCTTCTTCGGCATGTTCCAGGACGGTCTGGGCAAATTTAAAATTTACTTCTTTATAAGCTTCCCACTGTTCAGGGCTATAATCTACATATTCGAGAAAATAATGAAATAACGGCCACAACGCCTTGTTGCTAAAGCCAAAATAAAAATCATCCACGTCTTTTTCTGTCAAAGGAACAGTGATACACCTTTGTTCCATGGCCAATTGTTCTACGGTAGCCCTAAGTAAAACATCGAGTTGCTCCTTAACCAGCCCGGACCATCCTACCCATAAGCTGTTTCCTTCCTCGTGGACCGATTTAAGTCCTGTAGCAAGCCCGCCAACACTCGGATTTACTATTATCTCATTCTCTGATAGTTGGAACTCCAGAGGGAGCCTGTTCGAGACAATTATGGTTTTTTTCATAATTTATGTGTTGGTTACTAAATAGCTTTTTGTAAATTTATGGAAATAAATTCCGTCAATCTGTTAAAGAAAACCTTATGAATAACTTAGATTTTGGCATTATCGGTAACTGTAGAAGCGCTGCTTTAATATCAAAAAAAGGCGCTATAGACTGGTGTTGCCTTCCCGAATTTGATTCCTCTTCTATCTTTGCAAGCCTGTTGGATGAGGAAAAAGGGGGTAGTTTTAAAATTATCTGTGACAACAACTATGCAATACACCAGGAATATCTTGAAAATACTGGTATATTAGTAACGACTTTCTCTAATGGGGAAGATACTTTTGAAGTGCGTGATTTTATGCCACTTTATAGCAAGGACAATAAAACGAGTTATACACCTCCTGAAATTATCCGCTATATTAAATACAAGTGTGGTAAACCGGTATTTAAAGTATATTATGACCCCAAACTGGAGTATGCGATCGATGAAACGGTAACGTATGTTAAAACCAATTTTATTATAAGTCTTACCGATACAAAAAAATTTGATAGCATCTTTTTATACAGCAATTTCGATAAGCAAAAGATTGTAAACAGCGAACCTATTGTCCTTGAACATGATGGTTATTTCCTCTTTGGGTATAATGAAAAAATATTCGAACAGAATATCGAAAAAATACACTTGGAATATGAGAGGACCAAAGTATACTGGCTGGACTGGATTGAAAAGATACCTTCATACCAGAAGTACAACCACGAAATACGAAGAAGCGCTATAACATTAAAGATGCTTACTTATGAAAAAACAGGAGCCGTACTTGCTGCTGTAACAACATCATTACCGGAAACCATTGGCGAGGTTAGAAACTGGGATTACAGGTTTTGCTGGATAAGGGATGCTTCTATGGTAATTAATGTGTTGTCGCTATTGGGGCATAAAAAAATGGCCAAGAAGTACCTCGAGTTTGTTATTGATATTATTCCGGATAAAGATGAGAAACTACAAATTATGTATGGTATTAATAAAGAAAAAAAGCTGACCTAAGAAATACTGGACCATCTGAGCGGGTATCAGAATTCAAAGCCGGTCAGGATAGGAAACGCAGCATATATACAAAGGCAGAATGATATCTATGGAATATTAATGGATGTTATTTACCAGCATTTCTTCTTTTTTAGTACTGATATAAAAAACGGGGAAGAACTCTGGAACATTACTAAAAGTATTGTTTGGGTAGTCAATAAACACTGGGAAGAACCGGATAAAGGGATTTGGGAGTTCAGGACAGAAGAAAGACATTTTACTTTTTCAAAAGTATTATGCTGGGTGGCTGTAGACAAAGCCATAAAAGTAGCTGAAATATTGGGTAAGAAAGATAAAGCCAGGCAATGGAAAACCCTGGAAAAAAGGATTAAGGACGATATTATGGAACATGCCTGGAATGATAAAGTTAATTCTTTTACCCAGTCTTATGGTTCAGATGATCTTGATGCTGCCGTACTACTCATGGAAAGCTATGGTTTCCTTAAGGCCGATGACCCTAAATACATTGCTACTGTAAAAGCCATAGAGGCAGGATTAAGCAACGACGGACTTCTATACAGATATAAAAACAGAGATGATTTTGGATTACCGTCTTCTTCTTTTAACATTTGTACTTTCTGGTTTATTAACAGCCTTTATAAAATTGGGGAAAAAGAAAAAGCGGAAAAACTTTTTGAAAAACTTCTTTCGTATGGTAACCACTTAGGGCTTTTTAGTGAGGATATTGATTTTAAAACTAAAAGATTGTTAGGCAATTTTCCTCAGGCCTATTCCCATTTGGCATTGATAGAAACAGCAATTAATTTATCTACTATTACAAAAGAAGAACAGGTCATAGAAGCCATGCGTTAACGTTTTTTTATAAAAGCTTATGACCGCTATAACAGTCAGTCCCTTTTGAAAAATTTAGATTTGCCATCGTTAAAAATTTTTCAAAACTGATAATCATGCAGCATTTTATAAATTGGGCCAATAATGTTATTCCATGGCTACTTGATCACGGCCTTCGTATCTTAGTTATTATTATAGGGGCTTTGATACTAAATGCATTGTCTGGTAAACTTATTAAAAGGTCTGTTCGGATTGCTGTTGTTGCTGGTAGGTTCCATACCAGAGAATCAGAATTAAAAAGAGAAGATACCTTAATACGCATTTTCTCCTGGACCACCAGTATCGTTATACTTATCGTAGCTATACTTATGATTTTACAAGAAGGAGGTATAGCTATTGCGCCCATACTGGCAAGTGTAGGAATCCTTGGTGTTGCTGTTGGCTTTGGTGGGCAATATCTTATTAAAGATATTATTTCCGGTTTTTTTATTATACTCGAAAATCAATACCGTATAGGCGACGTAGTCCGTTTTGAAGAAGTTTCTGGTACGGTAGAAGATATAAGCCTTAGGAAAACAACGCTCAGGGATATGGATGGGATTGTACATCATGTACCACATGGGGAGATTAAGACAGTTTCTAATATGAGCCAGGAGTTTTCTAGGATAAACCTGAATGTAGGGGTTTCTTATAATGCCCAACTCGATGAGGTAATCCGTGTAATTGACGAAGTAGGTAGTGCCATGTTTGAAGATCCGAAATGGAAAGATACCCTTATTACTGCACCACATTTTCTTCGTGTGGATGATTTTGCAGATTCTGCTGTGGTAGTTAAAATTGTTGCCGATACGCAGGCCTTACAGCAATGGGCAACTTCTGGTGAACTTCGCAAAAGGCTAAAAATAGCTTTTGATGAAGCAGGTATAGAAATCCCTTTTCCTCAGCGGGTTATACATCAGGCGGCACCATTAGATATAAAAAAAACCTGAAATTATTTAATTTCAGGCTTTTTTATAAATTAAATATCGTCAAAATCAATATTGGTAAAACTATTTGTAGAAGGGATAGTAGCTTCAGTTTCTCCTTTTACGGCAAGATATTCTTTTTTGAAATCTTTTTGATGCCTTTCTGAAATGACTTCCTCTCCTTTTTGATTCAAGACATAAGATGTCATATCGTCTAAAATTTCTGCAAAAGCGACAAAATCTTCTTTGTACAGATAAATTTTATGTTTTTTAAAATGGAAAGAGCCATCTTCTTCAGTAAATTTTTTACTTTCTGTAATAGTGATGTAATAGTCATCGGCTTTTGTAGCCCTGACATCAAAGAAATATGTTCTTCTGCCAGCTCTTAAAACTTTAGAAAAAATTTCTTCTTTTTCTAACATGTCATTTTCTCTCATAATCTTCTTTCAATTAATGGGGGGTATTAATAGTAATCCAAAAATCAGAAAAAAAAAGTAATAAACCAACAATTAGATCATTTCTTTTTCTGAAAGTTGTTTCAAATACAATTCTTTGTAATATCCTTCCTGATTTATCAGTTCAGTATGAGATCCTTGTTGTATGATTCTTCCTTTATCCAGGATAATTATTTTATCGGCATTCTTAGCAGATGATACCCTGTGGCTGACCAAAATAGTTGTTTTATATTTGCAAAATTCCAACAGGTTGTTCAAAATAGCTTCTTCCGTTTCTGTATCTACAGCCGAGAGGCAATCGTCTAACAACAATATCTCCGGATCTTTAATAACAGCCCTTGCGATAGATACACGTTGTTTTTGTCCGCCAGAAAGTGTAATACCGCGTTCTCCTAAAACGGTTTCATACTGTTTATTGAAATGAATAATATTATCATGTACAACAGCTTTTTTCGCGGCTTCTATTACTTCTTCATCAGTCGCATCTTCCTTACCAAATTTAATATTGTTTTTAATCGAATCAGAAAACAGGAAAGCATCCTGCGGGACTACACCAATACTATCTCTTAGGTTAAAAAGGTTCAACTTGCTTATTTCTGTATCATCAATAGTAATTTCACCTTCAGTAACATCATACAAACGGCTTATCAACGATAAAATACTTGACTTTCCGGATCCTGTTTTTCCTAATATAGCTAGTGTTTCGCCTTTGGTTATATTAAAAGTGATATTCCTTAATGCGGTAATAGCAGTATCCTCATATGTAAAAGATACATTGTTAAAAGCAATCGCTCCTTTAATAACTGAAGGTTGCGAATTAGAATTCACGATATCCGGCTGTATTTTTAAAAATTCGTTAATACGTTTTTGAGATGCTGCAGCTTCCTGTACCATAGATGATACCCATCCTAAAGAGGCTACCGGCCAGGTAAGCATATTAACATAAAGTATAAATTCTGCAATAGTACCTATATTGTCAATGCCATTACTTCCATCAATATACATCCTGCCGCCAAAATAAATAACTACCAAATTGCTTATGCCGATAAGTGCCAGCATTAAAGGCCCAAAAAGGGAATTGACTTTTGCCAGGTTCATGGCTTTTTGTTTGCTTTCTTCAGAAAGTCCAACATTAGTATTTTGATATTGATTTTCCAGTGAATATGCTTTTATCACCCGTATTCCTGAGAAGACTTCCTGTGCAAAACTCGACAGTGTAGATAAATTTTCTTGAAAAGCAGTGCTCCTCCGGTTAATTTCTGTACTTAATTTAAAAATGGCATATGATAAAACAGGCAACGGCAGTAAAGTATAAAGCGTTAATCTTGGCGATACGTTATACATATACACAATTACAATAGCAAAACGGATTGCTGTATTAATGGTATACATAACGGCCGGCCCCACATACATTCTTACCTTTCCCACATCTTCGCTAATACGGTTCATTAAATCACCGGTACGGTTTTGTTTATAGAAACGCTGCGATAAATTTTCATACTGCCTGAACACTTCATTCTTAAGATCAAATTCAATATGGCGTGACATTACAATAAGGGTCTGGCGCATTAAAAAAGTCAGTAGACCTGCAATAATTGTCGTAGCAATAATTAATAGTATATTATGCAATAACTCCGTTTTGACATAAGTAGTGTCAACAATAGAAGAATGTTTCATATATTCTTCTATAGACTTAAAGGATTTGCTTATTAATTTTGGCGTAAATAATGAGAATATTTGGGCGGCAATAGTCGTAATAATTCCAAATAAAAAGTGGTATTTATATTTAATGAAATATTTATTTAAATATTGTAGTTCTTTCATTGTTATTTAACAAAAGGTTTTTTTAATTTGTATAAAGTGTTAATTAGCTACAAAAAACAAAATTCTGAAATCATGAAGTATAATTTAAATTTATTAAGATATCTTTAAAAAATTAGAAATTTTCAGCAAAGCTTTGAATTTAATCATAATTTTGCAGTGTCATTTTGACGAAATCACAATTTTAATTAAATACAACTACTATGATTACAGAAGTTTTAAATGTAAATGAGCTTCATAAAATCGATCCTGTTTTTGGACAAGTATCATTTGATAATCACGAACAGATTGTTTTTTGTAACGACAAAGATACTGGTTTAAAAGCAATAATTGGAAT
>DASVUQ010000189.1:0-5520 GCA_036386975.1 Flavobacterium sp.
AAAAACTAAATCCTGAAATTGAGGATACAGGTATAAAAATAAGCCAGAAGCTCAGGATTCCAAAAGGAAAAGCAATGCTAACCGATGCAGGCATAGTAAGTACCGAAAGTAGTTTTCCTTCATTACATATCGTGCAGCCTAAAGAAACATTATTTAGTATTGCCAGATTATACAATGTGTCGGTACAGGACCTTGATAATTTAAATAAAGAAAAATTAGAATCGGGGTTACGGATAGGAGAAAAAATGGCACTTCCCAATAAGAAAAAGACGATAGACGGAAAAGTAAGGGTTATTAATGCAGCAACTATTTTTCATTTAGTAGAAGCGAAAGAAACTAAATTTTCGATCGCAAAAAAGTATGGTATCACAATTGGCCAGCTAGAATCACAAAACCCTGAAATTATTAATGGTTTAAATGAGGGAAATAAATTGGCTATTAATATCAAAAGTATACAACCCGCCAATGACAAAGAAGAACTTATGATGGCACTTGCTGAAAAACAAGTCGCATTAGAAAAATCAAAAGCCGTAGTTGCCGAAAATTCTAAGTTAAAAACAGATAAATCAGAAGCGAATCATCAGATTATAACCAAGCAGAATGAATTAGACCTGGTTAAAGACAGCCTTACTGTACAGAAAAAAATGAGCCAGAAAGTAATCAGGATTAATGCCTTAAAAGTAAACCTGAATGAGATAGATGATAAAAAAGCAGGATCGGTAGAAAAGCTAAAACTAGTACTAGAAGCCAATAAAAATATTCAGGAGCTTTTATTGTCAAAACTCGATTCTATTGTTTACACGATGCAGGAAGATGTTGAGAAAATAAAAACTCAGGAAGTTACCGATATAGAAAATATAAAACGATTGGAAGAACAATCGTACCAGAATATTGCACAGACCAATACGGTATTACAGGAACTAAAAAAAGACCTTGCCGATACCAGAAAGAATTATGCCGGTATAATGAATAAAGTACAGATCATTACTTTAGAAGAAAATAAGCAATACAAAAAGAAAATCAGGGAGGACAATCAGAAAAATGGACAGGAAACACGGGCTGATATTAAAAAGATAGAGCTACAACAACTGCAGAATGACAAGAAAAATACAATATTATTATCAAGGATTGATTCTTTATCATCGGCAAGGGCATCAGAATTTAAAAGAAAAATAAAACAGGCTTCTTTTTATAGCGAAGAATCAAGAAATTATGACGATGAACTGGCACTGGAAAAGATCAAACGATACAAAAAAAATGCTAAACCTGCTGCAACGAAACAGGAAATCAAAGTCATAAAAAATGGAACTGCTATAGACAATAATACGGTAAACATCCAGGTCATCAAAAATATCGATACTATAAGAGCCGGATATTATTTTGTTTTAGGTATTTTTAACGAACCGGCAGAAAGAGATCGGTTTATTATGCAACTTATAGATTATGGCCATCCCAATGCTACATTCTTTTACAACGTAAATACATTCTCTTATTACATATATACAAAAATATTTCCTAATGTGCAGGAAGCATTAAAAGCATATAAACAAAAAGAAGGTACAAAGTACCATGAAAATTTATTAATTGTAAGAGTAGAAAAAGAACAATAATAATTATTAATTAAAGTTTTAAATCTTTAAAATTATATAACACCATGACATTTTCAAAAACAATTATATTAGGCTCTTTATTCTGGGTATCGGTTGCATTTTCACAAACAAATTATAAGAAGCATGTGGTAACAAAAGGGGAAACCATTACACAAGTAGCAGCAAAATATAAAATAGCCCCGGCTGATATCTATAGGTTAAACCCCGATTCAAAAAATGGGCTTAAACCGGATATGGTTTTATTGATTCCGGCCGATGCTACTGCTAAAGTAAAAGAAGCCCCTAAGCCCCTAATCAACAAAATTAAAGTACAATCGCATACAGTCGCTGCTAAAGAAACCATTTATGGTCTGGCAAAAATGTATAATATAACTACTCAGGATTTAGAAAATGCGAACCCTGAAATCAAAACCGAAGGTTTAAAAGTAGGATCTGTTATAAAAATCCCCGGGCAATTTTACCCTGGTGCCGTTAAAAAGGAAACGGTAACTGCCAATAAACCGGAAGATAAAAAAATTAAAAAACCCGATACAAAGAACAGTGAACCTGTTTATCATGTGGTGCTTGCAAAAGAAACAAAATATTCTATTGCCAAACAATATAATATTTCTATTGAAGAACTGGAAAAGAACAATCCGGAAATTAAAGAAGGCCTTGATATCGGCTTCAAACTAAAAATTCATCCCGGTGCTACTCAAAGTCAGGCCCCGGCAGCACCAAAAGAGATCAAAGCGCCAACCCCGGTTACTGTTATTCCACCTCCTGTCACCACACCATCAGTAAAAGAAAATTTAGTTGACTATCAGGTAAAGCCAAAAGAAACACTGTACGGCTTAGCAAGAAAAACAGGTTTAACAGAAGAAGAACTGTTAAAAATAAATCCCGACCTCAAAGAAAATGTACGTGAAGGAATGGTCATCAGGATTCCGTCTTCAGCAAAAATGACAGAACCTGTAGAAACTAATTTATTGCAGGGGATTAAAACCCAAAATAAAAAGCAAATGGTAATGCTCCTGCCGTTTAACATTTCTAAAATACAGGCCGATACAGCAAATACGCTTGTTTCAAAGCTTAAAACAGAAAAGTTCCTCAACATGACCCTCGATTTTTATTCGGGTGCATTAATGGCCATAGATTCTGCTAAAGCATTAGGGCTTAATGTTGATATTAAAATACTGGATTCACAGGAAACCAGGAATTCTTCTAATGTAGCTACATTAATCGAACAAAATAATATTACTAATGCAGATGTTGTTGTAGGGCCATTTTATCAGGCAAATGTCGAAAAAACAGCTGAATTACTAAACAAAAGTAATGTAAAAGTAGTATCCCCCTTATCTAAAGACACAGGACAATTATACGGTAATTTAATTCAATCCATGCCTTCAAATGAGATCATCAAAGAAACCGTACTCAATTATATGCGGGGTAAAAGCGGAAACATTCTTGCGATCATAGACCCTAAAAAATTATCTACTAAAATATACATTACAGAAAACCATAAAGATGTGAAGTTGGTAGGGTTAAGTGATAAAGGACTGGTGTTAGATAGTATTGTAAAAAAACTATCAAAAACAAAAATGAACTATGTAATTTTTGATTCTGAAAAAACAGACATGGTTTTAAAGACTACCGGTATGTTATCTTCACTTATGAATAATTATCAGATACAACTCGTCATACTGGAAAAGAATCCAACATTAGATTTTGAAGAAATTAAACTGCCTAAGTTAACTAAACTTAAAATGTTGTTCCCATCGATAATCAAAGAAAATTTATCGCCCGAAGGCGCCATTTTTGAAAGAAAGTACAGAGAGAAAAATAAAATTGTGCCCAGCCAATATGCTACACGGGGTTTTGATATTACTTTTGATATCCTGTTGCGTTTGTCCCAGGAAAAATCGTTCGACGAAACTTTCGAAACGGTAGTATCAGAACAAGTAGAAAATAAATTTCAATATCAAAAAACAGATTCAGGAGCTTATATAAACAAGGGAGTGTATGTCCTGTATTATGATACTGATTTATCTGTTAAAGAAGCTAATTAAAATATGACATCAAAAATAACCTATTTAGGCGATCTTAGGACAACATCTGTTCATTTGCAGTCCGGTACCAGCATATTGTCAGATGCTCCGGTAGACAATCATGGAAAAGGACAAGCTTTTTCTCCAACCGACCTGGTGGCTAATGCATTAGGAAGCTGTATGCTTACTATTATGGCAATAAAGTCCAATGATTTAGATGTTGACCTTAAAGGGACAACTGCTACAGTAACAAAGTTCATGCAGGCTGATCCCAGAAGGATTTCAAAAATTGCAATTATCTTTGATATGAACATTGGCACAAATGAAAAAAACCGTATTATTTTAGAACGTGCCGCATTATCTTGTCCAGTATATCTAAGTTTACATCCTGATGTAGAAAAAGAAATAGTATTTAATTGGAAAATTTCTTAAATTATTTGTTAATAACTTTAAATACTGAATACTGCAAGAATAAAGTATTATTCTATTTTTGTTAACTAAAATAAAAATATGGAAAATAATTTACATTCTTCAAGTGCTGGCCAGGGAATGGGTATTGCATCACTTGTTCTTGGGATATTAGCAGTTGTTGCAGCATTCATTCCATGTTTCGCATTAGTTGCAATTCTTTTCGGGATTTTGGCAATTGTTTTTGGAGCAATAGGATTGTCACAGGCAAAAAATGAAAACGCACCTACCACCATGCCAAAATCAGGCCTGATATTAGGAATAGTGGCTACTGGTTTTGTGATTGTTTGGTTACTAGTATATGTTGGGACATTGGGAACTATTCTAACGTCTGTTAAAGATAAAATCGAAGAAGGCATTGATTCTACACAAGTGGAGACAACCAGAACGCACGATTCTTTAAATAATGATCTTGAAAAAATGAAAGATTCAGTTACAAACGGAAAATCAGAAAACTAAATTTTTTTAGTGAAAATAACCCCTTCTTCTTACGAGATTGACGCTTATAAAAAGATAAACATAATTTTTATTATATTAATTATGTTTATCTTTCTTTATTGTTTTTCATCTTCCTATATTTCTTTTAATATAAAGTCTTCTTGTGAAGGAATGCCTCTTAGATACTGCAAAAGCCGTGGATTAACCAGGGCGTTTTCTGAAATTTTAAAGCTTAATTTTCAAAAAGCATTAGAATACAATCCTTACAGTGTGAAAATTTTTTTATTCTTTTTGGTTCAATTGGCATCACGTTTTTTTATAAATATAAAAATAGAGTTGTATAATTTTAAAAGGATATTGTTTCTTGATGTTATTTTAAGCATAGTAATTTTCCTTTTTTCCTTTTACAATTTAATAGTTATATAATCTTGACACCAGACCAGCAGAAACTTATTACGCTCGCTCACACAAAAATGCCTTTTGGGAAATATAAAGATCGGCACCTCATAGACCTGCCGGAGTATTATATGGTATGGTATTCTAATAAAGGATTTCCAAAAGGACAGTTGGGAGAACAGTTGCAGCTTGTTTATGAATTAAAACTCAATGGGCTTGAAGAGTTAATAAGAAATATCAGGAAGAATTTTCCAAAAAAATAAAGTATAGCTAAATTAAAATCATGGGTCCTATTTATGATTTAAAAAGGAGATAAGGATCTCTAAAAATGTACAGTTTTTTAAATCCAAGGAATTGTCAGGAGCACAAAACTTACTATTTGCATTGCTTTTGTCCCGCTTTCCGCTCTATCTGCGCAAAAAAAGCGCAGGATGCCGCTGCAATCCTACCGTGTGGACACATCTACAAATAATTGCCATCCCTGCATAATTGCTGCGAATTTTTGTATTCCTATAGCGAAAGTTGTTATTCCCGGTTTTCGCCCACTGGCATATCCTTTCCATCCTCCGAGCCTTGCCATG
>DASVUQ010000190.1:0-1931 GCA_036386975.1 Flavobacterium sp.
GGATACACGGCTTTCTTTAGAACTTGAAAAAGTACAATTAAGCAACAAGATCAATGCACAAAAAACAGAAATAGCGTCATTAGAAAAACAAAGAAAAATTGTCAATGGCCTGGTAACTGATTTCAGTACAATGCTCAACTCCGAAGAACGTTTGTTCTCCTTTGGCGAAAGTTCTATTTTCCTGATCAATTCCAGGGAAAATAATTTAGTTAGCGCACAACTAACACAAATTAGTCTCGAGAACCGCTATTTTATATCCAATTCCGAATTGTTCAGGATTATGGCAAACCCCGATTAAATGCTGAATATAATCAGACTATTAATAAAGTGACGACTTATTTCCTAATAATCGTTACTTTTGCAAACTGAAATTAGCATTATGATTATCCAGAAAACCCGTGAAGAAATAGAATTAATGCGCGAAAGTGCTTTAATTGTGTCTAAAACTTTAGGAATGATCGCCGGCATCATCAAACCTGGCGTTACTACTTTATATTTAGATAAACTGGCCGAAGAATTTATCAGGGACCATGGGGCGGTTCCCAGTTTTCTAGGGTTGTACGGTTTTCCGAACTCCCTTTGTATGAGTCCCAATGCCCAGGTCGTACACGGTATCCCTAACGACAAACCTCTGGAAAGCGGCGATGTGATTTCTGTAGATTGTGGTGCTTTTAAAAATGGTTACCACGGCGATCACGCCTACTCTTTCGAAATTGGGGAAGTGGCCCCGGAAGTTAAAAAATTACTTCAGGTAACTAAAGAATCTTTATATGTAGGCATCCGTGAATTCAAGCTAGGCAACCGCGTAGAAGATGTGGGGAATGCTATACAAAAATACACAGAATCCCATGGCTATGGAGTGGTCCGCGAATTGGTAGGCCATGGCTTAGGCCAGAAAATGCACGAAGAGCCCGAAATGCCCAATTATGGAAAACGCGGACGCGGGAAATTATTTGTAGAAGGAATGGTTGTCGCTATAGAACCTATGATTAATATGGGGACCCGTAACATTAAACAACTCAAAGATGGCTGGACCATACTTACCGCAGACGGGAAACCGAGTGCCCATTTTGAACATGATGTCGCTTTAATTAATGGAAAACCGGAATTGCTTTCGACTTTTAAATATGTATACGATGCATTAGGTATTGTGAGTAATGAAGAAGATGAATTTAGAAGTACACCTCTGGTAGGATGATATCTGACACAGATTCCACAGATTTACACAGATTAAATTAAATTATTAATGGAAGAATTTTATCTAAAAAAAGAAACCTATAAGATTATTGGTTTATGTATGGAAGTCCATAAAATTTTAGGTAAAGGGCATAGTGAAAATGTATATGGTGACGCATTAGAATATGAATTCAAAATTAACAATGTAGTTTATGAAAGAGAAAAAAAATACAATATAGAATACAAAGAAATAATTTTGCCTCGTTATTACTTCTCCGACTTTACTGTTTATGATGAAATCATTTTAGAGATAAAAGCGATTCAACAACTCACTAATAGTGAAGTAAAACAAACCCTTAATTACCTCGCTGCTTCAAAAAATAAAATTGGTTTACTCATCAATTTTCGAGAAGATAGCCTGTCATACAGACGTATAATACTCTAACCAAATCTGTGAAAATCCGTGAAAACTGTGTTCAAATCTACCTATATCCTCTAACCAAATCTGTGAAAATCCGTGAAATCTGTGTTTAAATTTATTCTTAATACCATCCCACGCCCGCTACTTATACGTTTAAGCTATGTAGCCCGCCCTATTTTAGCATTAGCCCTAAAAGGCAACCGGTTTACAGACCCTATCGACGGTAAAAGTTTCCGGATGTTCCTCCCATACGGTTACGGCACGCAGCGTAACAATGTCCTTTCGCCCAGTACACTTTCATTAGAAAGACACCGATTACTCTGGCTTTACCTAA
>DASVUQ010000191.1:0-12302 GCA_036386975.1 Flavobacterium sp.
TCATAACCCACCGGTAATGCTATAAAAAGCCCGGTCTTAATTATGGCTCTTTCTAATGGGTTCAACACTACCGGTTCTGAAAGGTTAGCCCTTAAATCCATTCCTGCTGAGGCAAGGGTTTCATAATCCGGTAAAGGATGCTGTGATTTATTAATTACTTTGATGGTCATATTAAATAGTTTATGCTTTGCGTTTTATAATTTTTTGTATTGTTTCTTTTTCATTGTAATATATCAAATACATAAATATCAAAATCATGGGGATTCCTATAAAATAATTCTCTCCAAAATAATAAAAATATACTCCTGAAAAGGCAATAGAAACTATTAGATAAGCACTGATTTTTTTCATGTCATAAGGAACCGGATAATATTTATTGCCTAAAACATATGAAATGACCATCATGGAACCATAGGCCGCAATTGTAGCTATAGCAGAGCCTAAATAACTGTATTTTGGTATGAGGTAATAATTCAGCAGCAAAGTCAAAATGGCACCAATAATTGATATATAAGCACCCATTTTTGTCTTGTCTGTCAGTTTGTACCATACTGATAAATTGTTATAGATGCCCAGAAAAAAATTGGCCAGAATGATCAGCGGGACTACTTTCATGGCTTCCCAATAGGATTCATCGGGAATGAGAAGACGCTTTAATAATTGCGCAAAGACAATAACTCCTAATAATATCAAAGAGCCGAAAATAATAAAAAACTTAGTGATGACAGCATAGGTTTCTCTGGCATTTTCATTTTTGGCATGGCTAAAGAAAAAGGGTTCTATTCCCAGTCGAAAAGCCGTAGCAAACAGCACCATGAACAACCCCAATTTATAGCAGGCCGCATAAGCACCAACTTCTGCTTTTGCAATATCGGGAGGCAATAATTTTTCTAAAATAATTTTATCCAGGTGCTCATTAACGGCAAAAGCGATTCCGGCAATAAGGATAGGAAAGCCGTAGCGCATCATTTTTTTCCATAAAGTAAAATCAAAATGCCATTTTACATGTAAATAATTAGGAGAAAGAACAATAAAGGTTAACAGGCTCGCAATTAGATTGGATACGAAAATGTAACCGATCTGAAAGTTTTCAAAATAAATGGTACTTATAAAACTATCCGGATTTTGTTGTGCCAACTCCGGAAGGTAGAGCAGGAAAAAAAGATTAAGAAAAAGATTGATACATACATTACCTATCTTAATAACCGCATACACTATAGACCGCTGTTCTGCCCTTAATTTCGAAAAAGGAATTATAACTAATGCATCAAGTACCAATATCCAGATGGCATAGGTAACATATTCTACATTTACATTGATCCATTCTGAAATGGTAATCCTAAAAAAAAGCGCACCGAAAAGGAATAAAATTGAAGTCCAGAAAATAGAAATTGTTGCTGTTTCTGTTACGTCTTTTTTATTATTTTCTGAATGATAGAACCTGAAAAAAGCAGTTTCAAAACCATAAGATAAGATAACATTAAAGAAAACCATGTACGCCAGCAGAATAGTAGTTTCACCATAATCTGCTCTGACAAGATTTGCGGTATGTACCCGTACTAATAAAAAGCTTAACATTCTGGGAAGCACTGTAGCGAGTCCGTAAATGGCTGTCTGCTTAAAAAGATTCTTATATAAACTCAAGATATATTTTTTATCATTATAATACCTGGACAAAAATAAGTTTTCTTTGTTTACGAAAATCCGTTTTGATCGATCGTTTTAATAAAATGAAAGCCTTTGGGTTCATAGCCTAAATTATAATAGAACCGGTGTGCGGGAAAATTTCCTGTGAATGCATCAAGCACAATACAGGTACATCCTAATTCTTCGGCTTTAGCATCAATAAATCCAGAAATCATTTTTCCAATCCCTTTAGACCTAAAATTCGGGTTTACCACAAAGTTGTCGATTTCTATATACTTTCCTGTCCATAATTTAGTATTAAACCAAAATCCGGAGAGGCCAAGGCAGATATCATTTTCAAAAACCGCAACTTGTTTGTAGTTGTTTGGTATCATTTCATGAAGATACGATTCATATTTTTCTAAAGACATATTGGGATATAAAAACCGGATTGTTTCAATTTCATGAAGCATTTCCGCAACTGTAGTAAGTTCTTTGACTATCACGATTTAGAATTTATTAAAATTAAAAAAAGAGCCAACAAATTGATGGCTCTTTATAGTATTCTTTAAATTGAATTATCCGTTTAGTGCTTCCGCCCCACCAACAATTTCTAATATTTCATTAGTAATCGATGCCTGACGCGCTTTGTTGTACGTCAGCTTTAATTGATTCCTGAGTTCTGTTGCATTGTCCGTTGCTTTGTGCATAGCGGTCATACGGGCTCCATGCTCTGAAGCAAATGAATCTCTTATGGCTTTGTACAATTGTGTTTTTAGCGACAGCGGAATCAACTCTTCCAATATTTTCTCTTTTGATGGCTCAAAAAGGTAATCTACCTGGTTTTTGTTGTCTGTCTGAATGGGAACAATAGGCAAAAACTGTTCTGTAATAATGATCTGCGTTGCCGCATTTTTAAATTGATTGTAAACCAATTCAATTCTATCATATTGTCCTTCAACAAAAAGCTGCATCAATTCTTCGGCAATTATAGCTACATTATGAAAAGTCAGATTATCAAAAACTGTATTATTGTTATTGATTACCGTATTTGCCTTTTTAATAATGTCGTTTCCTTTTTTGCCAATGGTAACAAAATCAACTTGCTTTCCGGAATAGTTTTCAACAATGTTTCTTGTTTGCTTTACAATATTGGTATTAAAAGCACCGCTTAATCCTCTGTTTGACGTGATGGCAACAATAAGTACTTTGTTTACCGGTCTTTGATCAGCATATTTACTGCCATTTTCTCCATCAAGAGAAGCACTAACATTTTGTAACAGTTCCGTTAATTTTTCGGCATAAGGCCGCATGGCTGTGATAGCATCCTGTGCTTTCTTAAGCTTTGCAGCAGAAACCATTTTCATCGCCGATGTAATTTGCATCGTTGAAGAAACGGAAGTAATTCTATTACGGATTTCCTTTAAATTTGCCATTTTATTATTTTAAATTATAAATTTTGAATTATAAATTATGGGAATACATTTAAAATTTATAATTCAAAATTTATAATAATTCTTAGTTATATTTCGCTGAAACTTCTTTTGCCACTTTTTCTATAACATCAGTTATTTTATCATCTAGTTTGCCTGCTTTTAAAGCATCAAGGGTATCCCTGTGTTGATTATTTAAAAATTCTAAGAAGTCTTTTTCAAATTCTTTTACTTTGTTTACCGGCACATTCCTTAACAGGTTTTTAGAACCCGCATAAATAATAGCCACCTGATCTTCTACAGTATAAGGGTCGTTTAAACCTTGTTTTAAGATTTCTACGTTTCTTCTTCCTTTTTCAATTACGTTCAGGGTAACAGCATCAAGGTCAGAACCAAATTTAGCAAACGCTTCTAATTCACGAAATTGTGCCTGGTCCAGTTTTAGGGTACCTGCCACTTTTTTCATGGATTTAATTTGCGCATTACCTCCAACACGCGATACCGAAATACCTACGTTAATTGCCGGACGAACACCAGAGTTGAATAAATCAGACTCCAGGAAAATTTGCCCGTCAGTAATTGAAATTACATTTGTAGGGATATAAGCAGAAACGTCACCAGCCTGTGTTTCAATGATTGGTAATGCCGTTAAAGATCCGCCACCTTTTACAATAGGTTTTAAAGCATCCGGTAAATCATTCATATTTCTGGCAATGTCATCATTAGCGATAACTTTTGCTGCACTTTCTAATAATCTGGAGTGCAGGTAAAAAACGTCTCCAGGGTAAGCCTCACGTCCCGGGGGCCTTCTTAATAAAAGTGAAACCTCACGGTATGCCACGGCTTGTTTTGATAAATCATCATAAACAATTAATGCCGGACGGCCCGTATCACGGAAATATTCTCCGATAGCAGCACCTGCAAAAGGAGCATATACCTGCATTGGTGCAGGGTCAGAAGCATTTGCAGCTACAATTATAGTATAAGCCATAGCTCCTTTTTCTTGTAATGTTTTAGCAATTCCGGCTACTGTTGACGCTTTTTGACCAATGGCAACATAAATACAAAATACAGGTTTTCCTGCATCATAAAATTCTTTCTGGTTGAGGATGGTGTCCAGACATACCGTTGATTTACCGGTTTGACGGTCACCAATTACAAGTTCTCTTTGCCCACGTCCTACAGGGATCATGGCATCGATCGCTTTTACTCCGGTCTGTAATGGTTCAGTAACAGGCTGACGAAAGATTACTCCCGGTGCTTTTCTTTCTAAAGGCATTTCGTATAATGTGCCCCCTATCGGGCCTTTACCATCAATAGGCTGACCTAATGTATTTACTACACGGCCTACCATTTCTTCACCAACTTTTAGCGAAGCGATACGCTGTGTCCTTTTTGCTGTAGAACCTTCTTTGATTCCGGTATAGGGTCCTAACAATACAACACCTACATTGTCTTCTTCAAGGTTTAAAACAATCCCTTCGACCCCGTTTTCAAATTCTACCAGCTCACCGTACTGAATGTTTGATAGGCCATAAACACGGGCAATACCATCACCTATATTCAATACTGTTCCAACTTCTTCCAGCGTAGCACCAGATTCAAAACCTTCTACTTGCTTTTTTAATATTGCTGAAATTTCAGCAGGTTTAATTTCCGCCATAATTATTTATAAATAACTAGTTACTTAATTCTCTCTTTAAAACTTGTAATCTGTTAGCAACAGAAGCATTATACTGCTTATCGCCTACCCTTAGAATAAACCCTCCGATAATGGATGGATCTATGATGTTTTCAATGGTGATTTTTTTATCTGAAAATTCTTTGATTTTATCAGTAACTTTTGCTTCTAAGCCGGCATCCAAGGGAATAGCTGTAGTTACAACTGCCACCTGTAAACCGTTTAAAACATCAGCTTGTGCTATATATTGTAAAGCAATATCCTGTAAAATTTCAAATCTTTTATTTTCGAATAATAAATGAAAAAGACCTTTAGTCAATCCATTGATTGTTACGAAAACTTCTGTCAGTGCCCTTTCTTTAACGGCTACAGAAATTGTCGGGTTTTGAATAAATGTATTCAGTTCCCCATTTTCTTTGATTGTTGAAGAAATCAAAACCATATCATTGTAGACTTCCTGCATAACTCCTGAAGCGTTAGCCATATCTAAAATTGCTTTTGCATAACGAATTGCCGCTCTGGTTCCTGACATGATCTTAGTTTAATTTTACGTCACCTAACATTCGCTCTACTAATCTGTTCTGAGCTTCTTTGTTAGATAATTCGTCTTTTAATAATTTTTCAGCTATTTCAAGTGACAATGTAGCCACCTGGGATTTTAGTTCTGCCATAGCTGCATTTTTTTCTGCTTCGATTGCCGCTTTTGCCTGTCCGATCATTCTTTGGCCTTCGACCTGAGCTTCATGTTTCGAATCGGCAATCATTTTATCCTTCATTTCACGGGCTTCTTTTAATAAAGTATCCCGTTCCATTCTGGCCTCATGCAAAATACGTTCGTTATCTGATTGTAAAGTAAGCATCTCTCTTCTTGCATTTTCAGCAGATAATAGTGCACTCCTGATCCCTTCTTCTCTTTCATTAACAGCATCAAGAATAGGTTTCCATGCAAATTTTCTTAACAAAAAGATTAATCCGATAAATATTAGTATCTGCCAAAAGAACAAACCAAATTCAAATTGATTTATTAACTTCTCCATTGTTTATAGTGTATATGTATTATAAATTAAGTTTGATAAAAATTAAAACAATAATTACAACCAACCGTTGTAATTATTGTTTTTTCGGTTTAATTAAGATGCGAAAATTGCAGCGAAACCAATACCTTCAATTAACGCAGCAGCAATAAGCATAGCGGTTTGGATTTTACCGGAAGCTTCTGGCTGACGGGCAATAGCGTCCATTGCTGAACCACCTATTTTCCCGATACCTAAACCTGCTCCGATTACAATTAATCCTGCTCCTACAATAGTTGGAATTTGCATAATATATATATTAAAAATTAAACATTCTTTTTGATTTTAGATTGTTGAGTTTAGATTTTAGATTCGGAAAATCTCAGGTCTAATATCTCTAAATCTAAATTTTAATGATGTGCTTCATCATGATGGTGCTCCTCTGCGGCTGAACCGAAATACAGTGCAGATAGCATAGTGAAAATATAAGCTTGTAAAAACGCGACTAAAATTTCTAATATCGAAAGTACAAATGCCAATCCAAATGATAGGCTACTTCCGATCCAGCTTTTAAAAATAAACATCAAACCAATGATACTCATTAATACAATATGACCTGCAAAAATGTTGGCATAAAGCCGGATCATTAATGAAAATGGTTTTACGAATACCCCTAACAATTCTATTGGCGCTAAAATAGGGCGCATTAATTTAGGAACTCCGGGCATCCAGAAGATATGGCCCCAATAGTATCTGTTAGCAGATAAATTAGTCACTAAAAATGTTAGTAATGCCAAGCCAAATGTTATGGTTATATTTCCGGTTACATTGATTCCTAATGGCGTTAATCCGAAAAGGTTTAGAAACAAAATAAAGAAAAATATAGTTAACAAATAACTCATGTATTTTTTATAATGTTTTGGCCCTATGTTAGGAATTGCAATTTCATCTCTTATATAAAGTACCACTGGTTCGAAAATTCTTCCTACTCCTGAAGCAATACCATTATTCTTTTTATACGATTTTGCTAAACCTGCGAATAAAAGGAACATTAAAATGGCTGCAATTATAATAGAGAATACGGATTTAGTTATAGAAAAGTCAATTGGCTGTATATTCGTAGGATGTCCTTTAGCATCTTCATGAATGGTCCCTGAAGCATCTGTTTTATATATTTTCCCGTCATGATGGTTTATTTTATAGAAATTCCCATTTGATTCTGCAACAGATTCTCCGTGATTGAATTTAGAAGATGAAAAGAAGTGAAGACCATTATCCCATAAAATAACGGGCAAAGGAAAACCTACATGTTTACCTGTTTTTTCATCGGAATATAATGTAAAATCGTGAGTGTCTTGAACGTGGTGATTGATGAATGATTTTATTTTTGATTTTAAATCAGTAGGTTCGTGATGCTCATTCCCTGCATGAGATGAAGCAACAGAAGAAACAACCATGTCAGAATGTTTCTGTATTATATTAACCGTATCATTAGCAAAATTAACCAGTGGAAAACAAGTTACTAAAGCAGCTATAATAAATCTAATTGGTTTTATCGAAATCAGCATATCTGTAAAATATCTAGTTTTATGTTTCTGAAATTTGGTGCAAAGGTACATTTTTTATCAATATTCCAAGAGATACTAATTCTTTTTTTTAACGTTATGCCATTTATTATCTTTATTATTGCTTATTATTTAAAATACGGATTGTGAGAGTTGTTTCTATTGCTAAAAAGAAAATAAAAATTATAAAAAAATTAATTTTTTCTAATTTTATGTTATCAGATATTGCATTGTGAAGAATAGGCCTTACCATTATTACAGAGAGGATAATTTTTAAAGTGGTCACTATAATAAAAGACATACCTACATTATCCTTATTTTTAATATTCACAACAATTACAAATACCATTATAAATAATGAACAAACACTAAAAAAGCCATATAATTCTTCCAGGCTATATATAAAATTAGTAGTGTTAAAAGCTATCGGTAAAATTTGTGGAACTACTTTGTGAAGTACATATATAAATACTATAAAGGCTAGTAAATGTAATATAGGCCTGAATTTATTTAGCTGCATTACTCCATTTTATTTATTTCATTTACCTGACGATATACATTATACAGTGCTAAGACAACACCAACCATTATCATGATTTTATTATAATATACTTTTGGGCTTGGATAATTAGTATCAATCCAGTTACCTAAATAAGAAAATAAAAAAATTATCACCCCCATTTGTATAGGGATGTTAATCAAAGCAATCCATTTATTCGGGTTTCTTTTCTTCGGGTTTTCCATTATTGTTCTTTGGATTGGTATGTACTTGCTTCATGGTACAGGTGGCTGTAAAATCTGCCCCGGGCTCAACAGCTAATTTGCCGCAAACGACATCGCCTTTTATGATTGAGGTTGATTTTACATTTAGCATTTCATCTACTTGTATATTGCCTTCAAATTTCCCTTCAATATCGGCATTTTTACATATAATATCACCAACTATAATTCCGGATGGGCCTATAACAATCTTACCTTTAGATGTAAAATTGCCTATTAATTCTCCGTCAAGCCTGAAATCTGCCTGAGAAACAATATCTCCTTTTATTATTGTAGCTTCTACCATTCTGTTAGTCTTTCCTAACAGTTCAGTATAGGGTTGTGGATTTTTTTTAAACATTGTAGGTATTTTTAGGATTAATTGGGGTTATTCTTTTTTTAATTTGGGCGTTGGGTCAATCGGTGCAGGTGGGCTTCCGGCGCCTTCTTTTGGGGTTGCTATAGCAGCTGTTTTTGGCTGGATTGCTTCATTTTTGAAAGTTTTCAGATACTCATCAAAATTCTTTTTGATCTGTACCACTTTGTAATCTTCACTGGAAATTATTGTTCCTTCTGTAGCAAGTTTGTAATTTTTGTTCCCCTTCAGGAATGCTATGACACCTTTTGCATTTTCAAAAGAATTAATGCCATGAATCACAATAAAACTCTCTGTTTCTGAATAGGTGTCTACAGAATATTTGACTTTATTATAACTCATTTCTGCTATGAACTTTTTTATTTTTTCGCAGATATTTTTTATATTTATTGTGTCTGTACTTTGTACTTTATAAAGTACTTTCCAGTGCTGCGGGGTTTCTTTATAAAGCTGCATACTTTCATAAACAGGAATGGTAGTGGCAATTGTTTTTTCGGCCTCTTTCCCTTCTTCACTGTTTGGATAATTGAGTGCAACGTAATTGAGTGCTGCCTTATATTCTGTTAATCCTTTTACTTTTCCTATTGTATTGGCTTTAAGCAATTCTAATTTAGGTACAATTTCTTCCCCGTTGTACAGTTCTATTGATTGCGTGATTTTTTCGGTAAGCTTATGTAAATCGCCCTTTTCAAAACGTTTGTATAATTTTTCATAGGCTTGCTCCGGTGTGTCTTTCCTTATCATTCCCACATTGCTGCCATTACTGATAATTTGCGCATAGCGGGAATCCGGGTATTGAGAAATTATTTTATTTTTAGTCACTTCTGCTTTTGCAGGATCTGTTATTTCATAAATCTTATACAAATTATATAGTGATGGCAGGATTAGCCTCTCTTCAGGATTGTATTGTAATAATTGTTCCAGTTTATTAGAAGCCAGTTGGTATTCCTGAAACTTTTCTTTATAAATAGTACCCAATTGGTAATAAGCATAGTTTCTGTCTTTAACAATACTGTCTAATGCTTTTTGAGTTTTAGGAAGCTGATTGATATAATAAGAGACACTATATTCTGGGTTTTCCTTTTTTTCATTTTCAGTATCACTATTGTTATCCCGGACAGTATTTACTACATCTGTATTATCCTGATTCCCACCTGATCTTTCGGAGGATATACGCCAGTTGTTTCTTAGAGTCCGGTTACCCCATTTTTTCTTGAATTCTATCTTACCCAACGCTACATTAGGAGTATTATAAAAATAGAACACATTGGCGTCTGCACCAGTTGGCCTGGGACCAAAAGCAGGTGGTGGCATGCTAGGTGGTGCCATACTGGTTGACTTAGCTAGCATTCCATTACTGTCATTCATGTTATTGATTACATTGTCTGCTACATTATTGCGGCGTTCTTCATTTTCTGAACGTCGTTTCTCCAGTGCTTCTCTTGCAGCATCTTTTTCTTTAAGCTTTGCTATATAATCACTGTAAAATTGATTTCGCTTTTCTTCTGTAAGTGATGTTACCGCCAGGATACTATCATTAACTTTTGCAATTGCTTCATATTTAATAACGTCAGACAGGTTCTCTCTTTTCTTTTTTATGGCAATATAATCTTTTGTCCCTTCTCTAAGAGTGACTAATGTACTGTCATAATACTGTCCTGCTTTTAAATATTCGGTTTTATCAAAAGCAATTTTAGCAAGGGACCTGTAGTTAAGGCCTGTTACTACCTGATCGCCTGTCTTTGCTTTTAATGATGCATTATAATAATACTTAGCCTGGTCCGGATATTTTTTCTTGTCATAAAAAACAGCCACCTGATGGTTTAGGATGTCCAGATAGGGCCTGTTTTCCCTGTCTTGCAGAAGGCTTTTGAACTTTTTGATAAATACCAGGCTGTCGCCTTTTTCGAAATCGAACTGGCTAGCCTGTTTGGCATGTGCATAAATAACGTATGGTCGTGATGCTTTCCTGTTCATATCGATAACCGACTGGAAAGCTACAAATGCACTATCTTTATACCCTAATTCATCATAAAGTTGCCCCAGAATAAAACGGTATCTTGCTTTTTCTTCATCTGATTTTGTAAAAGCTGTTGCAGATTTAAGGTATACGACCGCACTATCTTTTTGATTTAAATTTAAAAATGCCTGTGACAGTGTAGCATTGGCATCGGCAAAAACCTGATCTTTAAAATCAATAACTTTTAATAAACGTTTTAAGTTTTTAATAGCTAAAACATCATTTTCAAGTCGCATATTGATGCGCTCATGCCAGATCTTAGCCTCATAGATTTTATCACTTTCAGGGTATTTGTATAAAACATAATTAAAAGCTTCCAGGGCCGGCAGGAACCGCTGATCGTAATAACGGGCCTTGCCTAATAGAATATGTGCCTCGTCTATCTGCGGGTTTTTTTCTTTACCTTTAATATTCATTGAGCGTTTCTGAATGGCTTTTGTTGCCTTCTCCTCCGCTCTTTCAAAATTTTGATTTTTAGTTTTGCCCGGAAGTATAACATCTTTTTCAACCTGCATCCTTTCTATAGGAAGGATTTCCCAGAAATTGTCTTTGTATTGTACCTTTAATTCGGTTATCCCTTTTTCGAGTGCAACATTACCATGGTATAAGACATTGTATTTGGTATTCAATGCCTGAAATTGCCTGTTTATTAATTTGTCTTTTTTTGTAGAACAAGCTATTAACAAAACGAGAGAGAATAGGAAGAGAAAGTATTTAATGGTATTGGTTTTCAATGTCGAAACGTTTTTATTGATAACTTTTAAAAGTGATTTTTAGTATAATGACTTGTAAAAATACGTTTCTTTTTGAAATGGCATAAATATTCCCCTTTTTTTTATAGAAGAGGCCCCTGATTAAATAATGGCCGGATTACGTTATACTGCAAAAAAAGCTTCTAATTCCTGTAATGTTTCTGTTGATGTACGAATGTCTTTTACGACTTCACCTTTATGCAGCGCCACAATACGATCGGAAACCTCAACCGTATGCAACAAATCATGGCTTGAAACCAGTACGGTAACATCCGGATTGTCTGCCAGGTCTTTAATAATTTTTTTTAATCTGAACTGTGTGGTAGGGTCTAAATTGGCAAAAGGCTCATCCAGGATAATAACTTGCGGATTTCCTATAAGAGTGGCGATAATGCCTACTTTTTTCTGGTTTCCTTTAGAGAAGTCCCGGATATATTTTTTGCTTTTTAGGATTTCCCCATTAAAAAATTCTTCATGTTTTTCGAGCAGTGCATCTACATCGGCTTTGTTTTGTCCGCGCAAGTCACCTATAAAATAAAAATATTCTTCAGGAGTAAGATACCCTATCAGAAAATTTTCGTCAAGAAAAGAAGCAGTAAACGATTTCCATGATTCACTTGAGTTGACCTGGACTGAGTTATTAATAATGTGTCCTGTTGTAGGTTGAATTAAATCCAGTAACAAACTAAAAAAAGTAGTTTTACCTGCACCATTATTACCTACAAGCCCAAAGCTTTCTCCCTTTTTTATTTCCAGATGGTCTATTTTTAATACCGTTGTTCCGTTATATGATTTTGAAAGTTGTTCTACTTGTATCATTTTTTACTATTTATAAGTTATGATTTTTGTTTGTAAGCGGCTATAGTTGTGTATTTCTCGGTCTTGTATACCTTTTCTATAAGTGTAAAGACTTTATTACGGAATGCAAACCCTAATACACCTGATATGGCAACACATGCCAATCCTGCATTAGGGCTGATCAAAAGATTGCCTATCGTATATAATAAAAGTGGTAATAATAATTTAGGTATAGTTAGCAACAATGTTTTTATATTAAATGCTTTTTTATCTCCAAAA
>DASVUQ010000192.1:0-2858 GCA_036386975.1 Flavobacterium sp.
GTTATTTATAAAAATAAAATAGCATATGACAAGGATTATGAATCAAAAAAAAATAGCGTGCTAGCACAAAATGCATAAACACGCTATACAGTCTAGCGCTATGGCTGACTTAGAGGGCAAATTTAACAATATAAAAGCAAAGAAAGAAATCTGATAAAAATAAAATTTAGATTTATTTGGAAACCAACACAGAATCTTAGCACCTTTGCGAGAAATTAAAAACATGAATGAACTTAGTATAAAATATGCTGTAGTAATAGTGATGAATGGTATCCTTTTCTTGCGAAACGGATAAAGTTGCCTTAAAGTGAGACATTCTTTTTCGGGTTTCAAAGACACAAAAAAATCTAAAGAATAACGCGCATAACCAGGATTATGATATTTTATTTTAATTCAGCTATAGCACATTGACTTGTAATAATTTTATTTTTCTAAAAAAAAATTAATATGAATGTAACATTATGTGCCTTTAGTAGTCTATTACAATGCAGCAGCGAATACTTATTATATAAATGTTAAATAATATATAAAATAGTACTTTGTATAACATAGTATAGATATTTGTTTTAAGTTTGCCATATAATCATCAATCAAAATTAATCAAAATGCGAATTAAATTATTCTTATTCCTTTTAAGCTCAGTATTTTATGCTCAATCCCAAAACGTAGGTACTATTTCCGGAAAAGTAGTAGACAAGAAAAACAACCCTATCTCTTATGCTACTGTTTCTATCAAAGAAGGTGCTAAGGTTACTACCGGCGGAATTACAGATGACAATGGTAATTTCCAGATCAAGAACCTGGCTTTGAAAAATTACACTGTCGAAATCCAATTTATTGGCTACAAAACATCTGTTACAAAAGTAGATCTGACATCAGATAAAACCATTACGCTAAATAAAATTATTCTGGAGGAAGAAGCTACCCAGCTGGAAGGAGTAAATGTAGTAGCAGAACGTTCTACAATAGAACAAAAAATTGACCGGAAAGTAATTAATGTAGGCCGTGACCTCACCACAGCCGGAGCTACAGCATCAGAAATTATGAACAACATTCCGTCTGTAAATGTAGATCAGGATGGTAAGATATCATTACGCGGAAACCAGAATGTACGTGTTTTAGTAGACGGACGGCCAACTAACGTGGACCCTGCACAATTATTAAAACAAATCCCTTCGACTTCTATCAAGAAAATCGAATTAATTACCAATCCCAGTGCAAAGTACAATCCGGAGGGTATGTCGGGGATTATTAATATTGTATTGCACAAAAATGCAAACGACGGCTTTAACGGAAGCTTTAATGCCGGGGTTACTTTTGGTGAAACACCAAAATTCAATAATTCAGTAGATATGAATTACAGAAAAGGGAAAGTCAACTTCTTTGGTAATGCAGGTACTAATTTTGGCACCTACTTTAATGATGGTAGCATTACAAGACTCGACAATAATTCCAATCAGGCTTTAGATATGTCATTTAAGAATGATTCTTACCTCTATAAAATAGGAATGGATTTCTATATTAATGACAAAAATACGGTCTCATTTTATACCAACCAAAATGCATCGGATAGTGATGGAAATGTTGATACCAATGTCCGTTACCGTAATAATGACCAGCCTAATGTTTTACAATTGGGTAATTATTTATCAGACAACAAAAATGGCACCTACAACCTTGCTTATAAACATTTATTTGCTAAAGAAGGCCATACACTGGATTTTGAAGGGAATTTTAATGATTACAAACAGACACAAAATGCCCGGTTTGATACTTCAACGTTTCTGACAGGTAATCCAAATACAGTAGATACCCAGATTGTTTTTAATGATAAAATTATAGACAAAAGGGAAAATACAACATTAAACTTAGATTATATTAACCCACTAAATGAGAAATCGACATTAGAATTGGGTGCCGAATCAAGAATAGTGAGAAGTACAAACGATTATACTACCGGGAACCTTTTTATCCCTGTTAATGCAAGGGTTTCTAATTATACATACGACATTGATATATATTCAGCCTATGCTACTTTTGGACAAAAATTTAAAAAAATAAGCTATCAGTTAGGCGCGCGTTTCGAAAGTTATAAAGCAAAAGCCAATTTAAACAACGGCCAAATCACTTTTGAAGATGATTATTTAACGGTTTATCCTTCGGCTTATGTTACCTATAACTTAAACGAAAAAAACACATTTCAGTTCAGCTACAGCCGACGTGTCGACAGGCCCAGCCTGGAACAAACCAAACCTATCAGGGAATTTGCCACACCTTTGGTTACCGGTTTAGGAAACTCAGAATTACGTCCACAATTTACCAATTCCGTTGAAGTAAATTATACCAAAATGTTCGGAAAAGGTTCTTCGTTTACGTCAGGCGTTTTCTATCGCGTCATTAATAACGAAATTAACCGTGTCATTTTTAACGATGAGTCGACAAGTAACCCCAATGACCTGCTCCTGACATGGGATAATTTTGATAATAATACTGCTTATGGATTTGAATTGTCAGCGAATTATAAAATTACGAAATGGTGGGATGTACAACCGGCAGTAGATTTTTCTAATATTTCTCAAAAAGGATTGGTTTCCGTCTTACGCCCAGGAACAGTTGATACATTTGATTTTATAGAGCGGGAAGTTGATGTAGCTGCTTTTAATGCGAGGTTAAACAGTAATTTTAAGGCCAATAAAAGGATAAGCTTTTTATTATTCGGATTTTATAGAGGCGGAGTAAAAGGGATCCAGAACAACAGTAAGGAAATGTATAAAATCGATGCCGGAGGAAGATATACGTTATTAGACAATAAGATGTCGATTAGCGTCCGTTTTAATGATATTTTTGAAACAATGCGT
>DASVUQ010000193.1:0-2271 GCA_036386975.1 Flavobacterium sp.
CTAATAAATAAGAGTGCAAAGTAACATTGGTCAATTTAGCAAATACAATTATGAAAAAATTTATAGCTTTATTATGTATCTTGTTTAAGGCTTCACTATATGCCCAGATAGGTATTGGCACCACAACCCCTAATGCTGCAATAGAAGTATCATCATCCAATGATGGTTTTTTGCTGCCCAGGATTGCATTATTAGACAAAAATACTGCAAGAGTCCTTACACCCACCGTTTCCGAGATTATATACAATACGGCAACTTCCGGTGTGGCACCCAACAATGTAAGGCCGGGATTTTATTTCTGGACTGGTACTTCATGGATGGAACTCGACAATACTTCCTATATAAAAAATTGGGAAATTACAGGCAATGGCGGTAAAGCTGTAAGTGTAGATTTTGTAGGGACTACAGATAATACAGATTTTAATTTCAGAAGGTTTAACATTAAATCAGGAATTTTAGGTACTACAAACACCGCTTTCGGATTTGGTTCGCTTTTAGTGAATACTGCTGTAGGTATTACTGCTTTCGGCACCAATGCTCTTGCAAACAATACTAATGCTACTGGAAATACAGCGTTTGGTTATGGTGCTCTACAAGACAATAGTAACAATACTTTTGGTAATATAGATAATACTGCTTTTGGGTTCGAAGCACTGCGGTATAATAATGTTACCACTTTTTTTAATCCTGCACGGGCAAAAGGCAATACGGCTATCGGCCCTAGGGTACTCCGCGCCAACACCAGAGGATACAATAATACAGCAATTGGGCCCAATGCTTTAACTAATTGTACTACAGGTGCATTAAATACAGCTATTGGAACAGAAACCCTGATTGTAAGTAATACTGGATCAAATACGGCCTTGGGTTCTGAAGCGTTACGGAATAATTCTAGTGGAGGAGACAATACAGCTTTTGGCAGATCAAGTGCTGTATCAAATACTACAGGATTTAACATTATGGCAGCGGGCAGCAATGCTTTACCAAAAAATATAAATGGTAACAGGAGCACTGTTTTTGGGTATAAAGCCGAATTTGAAAATGCGCAGGGAACTGATCATACTGTTGCCGGTGCATTGGCTATGGAAAATGCAAATTTGTCTAATAACAGTACTTTAATTGGCTATAAGGCATGGGGAGCACCACCATCCATACCGCCAGTACCGGAATTGTCCAGCAGTTACAGCGTAGGTATCGGGAGCCAGTGCCTTACTTCTTTGACGAGTTCAAGCTTTAATATTGGTATTGGACAAGGCGCAGAGGTTGCCTATAATACCAGCAATAGAGTGCGGATAGGAAATACAGCGATTATCTACGCCGGTGTGCAGGTACCCTGGACCATTACTTCAGACAGAAGATGGAAATCTAATATAAAAAACTCAGATTTAGGGCTTGATTTTGTTAAAAAATTAAACCCCATTTCATATATACGTAAGAATGATGAAAATAAAAAATTAGAATATGGCTTTATAGCCCAGGAACTGGAGCAGGCCCTTCATGAGTCTAAAGTAGCGGATAATGGTATTATTTCAAAAGCGGATGATGGTATGTTAAGTGTAAGATATAATGATTTGCTAAGTCCTATGGTAAAAGCTATCCAGCAACAGCAGGTGACTATTGAGAAACTTACAGCCCGGATTAAAGAATTAGAAAAAAATAGGATAAAAAGATAACTGTTAAAATAGCGGAAATAGGTAAACTAATAATTTAGTATAACCTAAATATTAGCATTGTTTAAAGTCAACAAAGTATATTTAGCGTGGGGCATAATGATCTCTAGCAACTTAAGAAAGTCAATCAACAGCGGTAACTTTTTATACATACTCAGACCAATGCGAATGAAATAAAGAAAAGCCCACAAATTCAAACTATTAGCAATGATGGTTTTTTACCTCAATCATAATATCTTACTTGTTCTTCAAAAGAAAATCTAAATAATAAATTTGTAATAATCTATTTTTCAATAATCTATAATCTAGCCTTAGGTTATATAGCTAATTAAAATAATGGGTCCTAAATTTACAGTTTTTTTAAATCCAATTAATTATCAGGAGCACAAAATTTACTGTTGCCATTGCTTTTGTCCCGCTTTCCGCTCTATCTGCGCAAAAAAAGCGCAGGATGCCGCTTCAATCCTACCGTGTGGACACATCTACAAATAATTGCCATCCCTGCATAATTGCTGCGAATTTTTGTATTCCTATAGCGAAAGTTGTTATTCCCGGTTTTCGCCCACTGGCATATCCTTTCCATCCTCCGAGCCTTGCCATG
>DASVUQ010000194.1:0-2461 GCA_036386975.1 Flavobacterium sp.
TGCGACCAGCCAGTTTCAGGATAAAACGCAATTAGATGTTACTTATAAAGAAGCTTGTTTTGCTATTCTGATTCCTTTTCAGGATAAAGCATCGATAGAAAATGCCGTACAGTGCCTTATGGTCATGCTCCATTTTAATTATGATTTCGAAACGATACAAACACGAATGGGAATGCTTTTTCCTGTAGAAATGCGTTTAAAAGTCAAAAACGGAATCCATAATACGACACTCATTGATGATAGTTATAGCTCCGATTATCAGTCTTTGAAGATTGCGCTCGATTTTTTAGAAAATCAGAAACAATACAATAAAAAAACAATAATAGTATCGGATATTTTTCAGAGCGGATTGGCAACAGAAGAACTGTACGGTAAAGTCGCGCAACTCGTTATCGCCAATAAAATAGACAGGGTTATTGGGATAGGCCCTGTTATTTCACAGTTTAAAAATATATTTCCCCATGCTGTGGTTTTTGACACTACTGCTGCATTTATTGCCAGTTTTGATCGTCTGGATTTTAGAAATGAAACTATCCTGGTCAAAGGAGCGCGTAGTTTTGAGTTTGAAAAAATTGTAGCGCTTCTTGAAGAAAAAACCCATGAAACCGTTCTGGAGATTAACCTCAACGCCATAAGCCATAACCTTAATTTCTTTAAGTCGAAACTGAAACCGCAAACCCGGCTTATGGTTATGGTCAAAGCTTTTGGTTATGGCAACGGCGGTTTTGAAATTGCAAAATTACTGGAACATCATAAAGTCGATTATCTTGGTGTGGCTTTCGCTGATGAAGGGATTGCACTAAAAGCTGCGGGTATACAATTACCTATTATGGTCCTAAATCCCGAAACAACCAGCTTCTCCGCTATTATTTATCATGGGTTAGAGCCGGAAATTTACAGCTTAAAAGGATTACATGCCTTTCTGCAAATAGCCAAAACCCACAAGTTGCACCACTTCCCTATCCATATAAAAATAGATACCGGTATGCACCGCCTCGGTTTTGAAGAAGATACTATAGCGCCTTTAATTGCTATTTTAAAAGAGAATCCTGCGGTACAGGTCAAAAGTATCTTGTCACATTTGGCCACAAGCGATGATATGGAGCATAAAGCTTTTACACTTTCTCAATTTGAAGTTTTCGAGAAATTATCTTCACGCCTTATGAAGGAATTAAATATCAACCCAATCCGCCATATCCTGAATACTTCCGGAATTAGTAATTTCCCGCAGGCACAGTATGACATGGTACGTTTAGGTATAGGACTTTATGGTATTTCTAACGACGCCGAAGAGCAAAAATATTTAGAAAATGTAGGGACTTTAAAATCTGTTATTTCACAAATCAGGACTATTCAAAAAGGAGAAAGCGTAGGTTATGGCCGAAGGTTTATGGCCGAAAAAGAAACTAAAATAGCAACACTGCCTATTGGTTATGCCGATGGTATTTCCAGAAGCTGGGGCAATAGTCTTGGATTTGTTACCATACACAACAAAAAAGCACCCATAACAGGAAGTATCTGTATGGATATGATGATGGTCGATATTACTGAAATAGATTGTAAAGAAGGCGATCCGGCAATCATTTTTGGAGAAAACCCAACGGTTTCTTTTATGGCTTCCCAATTACATACTATTCCGTATGAAATAGTAGCCAGTATTTCACAACGGGTGAAACGAGTATTTTATCGCGAATAAAATAGATAAATTTGTAAATTATTTATTCAATTTAATTAATTTTGAACCTTAAAAATTAATGATATGGGAATGATTTCAGAATTTAGGGCTTTTGCTATGAAAGGCAATGTAGTTGATTTAGCTATCGGTGTGATCATTGGCGCAGCATTTAGTAAAATTATAACTTCATTAATAGAAGATGTTATTACACCATTATTACTGAAACCGGCATTAGAAGCGGCCAATCTTTCTGATATCAATCAACTTACCGCTTTTGGTTCTGTAAAATACGGACAGTTTCTTTCCGCCATAATTAATTTTGTTATTGTTGCTTTTATCTTATTTTTGATTATCAAAGGCATTAATGCTACCAAAAGAAAACAAGCAGATGTACCGCCACCGCCAACGGGACCGACACAAGAAGAACTGCTTACCCAGATCAGGGATTTGCTAAAGAAATAGTACCGCTACATTATATATTCTAACTTAACCACGCCTAGAGCGTGGTTTTTCTTTTATGTTATAAATATAACAATTTGTGTTATTTTGTAAATTTGTTTTTTTATGCTAGTTTATTAATACTTTTGTGCTGTCGAATTAAAAATAGTAAAAATGAAAATTGCAGTTGTAGGTGCTACAGGAATGGTTGGCGAAGTAATGCTTCAGGTATTGGCGGAGAGAAATTTCCCGGTTACTGAACTAATTCCTGTTGCTTCAGAGAAATCTATTGGCAAAGAAATTGAATTTCAAGGGAAAAAATATAAGGTAGTGGACCTGCAAACCGCT
>DASVUQ010000195.1:0-1709 GCA_036386975.1 Flavobacterium sp.
GAAAGCTACTTAGTCAACGACATCCCATTTTATACTTTTTGGCTGTTTGGACAAGACGGATAAGACGCTATGCCGACTGGTATTTCGACAACAAAAAATACACGAACAAGCGAACAACAGAAAAACTTGCGTTTAGAATAAAAAAGCATCAATCGGTATTATTAAAAAAACTTGGTGATAGCGATATGCAGTTACAAATCAACAAAATAGTTAACCTAAAAATTGCTACAAAACGAATCAGCGGTATACTGATTAAACCAGGGGAAACTTTCTCTTTCTGTAAACTTGTTGGCTTGCCGACGAAGCAAAAAGGGTACTTGCCAGGAATGGAACTGACATTTGGAGAAGCAAGAGCAGGAATTGGTGGCGGTATTTGCCAAATTTCTAATTTGATTCATTGGCTGGTCATTCACAGTCCTTTGACAGTTACTGAGCGTTACCACCATTCATTTGACCCTTTTCCAGATGATGGACGGGTTTTACCATTCGGTAGTGGTGCAACCGTTTTTTATAATTATCGTGACTATCAATTTACCAATAACACCAATCATATTTTTCAAATAAATTTATGGTTCACCGACAAATGTTTAGAAGGTGAACTTCGTATTGACACTGAACTTGATTATGGTTATCACGTAATTGAAAAAGACCATGAGTTTTTAAGAATAGAGGAGCAGTTTTATAGAAAAAACGAAATCTGGCGTAACAAAATTCTTAAATTTAGAAGCGGACAAATTATAGAAACGGAGTTAATAACAAAAAATTTTGCAAGAGTGACCTATACCCCTGATAACTATCTTGAAAGAAAAGATTATGAAAATAAAAAAACAAATGATGAACTTTAATTTTATTAATAATTGCTTTAGCAGCCTATTACTTTTACCCTAAGTGGTTTAAACTTTTTTAAAAAACTAAAAGGTTATAGAAATTGTGTTGCAAAGCATACAAATTCAAAAATAATCGTTTATATAAAAAGTACTAGTTAAGATAGACCTATTGGAGTAAAATTTAATTTTTTTTAATTACTTCAAAATAAAATCCCGTTAACAATAGCTAACGGGACAATATATATAATGATTTATTCCTTAAAGTTCCAGTGCTTTTTTAGCATCTCCGTTCATTAATAATGTTAACGGGTCTTCCAGGGCTTCTTTTACAGCCACTAAAAATCCAACAGACTCGCGGCCATCTATAATTCGGTGATCATAGGAAAGGGCTACGTACATCATCGGATGGATTTCTACTTTACCATTTACAGCAATAGGGCGCTCAATAATATTGTGCATGCCTAAAATTCCGGATTGCGGAGGGTTGATAATTGGTGTAGACAACATACTTCCGAAAACCCCACCATTAGAAATGGTAAAAGTCCCTCCTGTCATATCGTCAACGGTAATCTGGCCATCACGGGCACGGATAGCTAATCTTTTAATTTCGGCTTCTACTCCTCTAAACGATAAATTTTCTGCATTGCGGACTACAGGAACCATTAAGCCTTTTGGCCCTGAAACGGCTACCGATATATCGCAAAAATCATAGGCAATTTTGTAATCGCCATCAATCATAGAATTAACATCAGGATATAATTGTAACGCACGGGTTACTGCTTTGGTAAAGAAGGACATGTATCCTAAACCTAATCCGCCGTGTTTGGCTTTAAAAGCATCTTTGTATTCATTACGAATATTGTTAATAGGTGTCATATTCAC
>DASVUQ010000196.1:0-5467 GCA_036386975.1 Flavobacterium sp.
TAATGTCTGTAAAATGTCTTCGCATGGCTAATCTTGTTTTTAAAATAAAATTAGTAAAAAGATGTGTTCACACGGTAGGATAGTAGCGGCATCCCACGCTTTTTTGCGTGGATAGAGCGAATAGCCGGAAACAGCTCCTGATCAATAGCATTTAATAATACGTTTATAACCAAAAGTAATTTTGCAGCAAAGCCGAATTGAAATTATTAATGTAATTTTGTAAAATAATTAATCTAAAAAACAAGCAATATGGCATTAACAATAACAGATGCTACTTTTGAAGAAGTAGTTTTGAAATCAGACAAACCGGTAATGGTAGACTTTTGGGCAGCCTGGTGCGGCCCATGTAGAATGGTAGGACCAATTATTGACGAAATTAGCCAGGAATTTGTTGGTAAGGCAGTGATTGGTAAAGTAGATGTGGATGCTAACCAGGAATTTGCAGCAAAATATGGGGTTAGGAATATCCCAACTGTTTTGGTTTTCCAAAATGGGGAAGTGGTAGGACGTCAGGTAGGTGTCGCACCTAAACAAACGTATGCAGACTCACTGAACGCATTGTTATAAAAAACGAAATTATAAAGTTGAAGGCTTGGCTTATTGCCAGGCCTTTTTATTTGATAGCATATGCTACTCCCCTATTAATAAATGTTCTGTATCAAATACGGAATAATAATCGGCTTAGTTATTATCTGTAATATATGTATTTTTCAAAATTTCAAATTATCTTTGAGAGATGAAGATCGAAGCACAAATAGAAAAAATCGCCAGTTTACAACATCTGGAACTTTTGGCAGGCCAAATTGTAGAAGGTTTTATTTCGGGTATGCACAAAAGCCCTTTTCATGGGTTTTCTGCAGAATTTGCGGAGCATAAAGTCTATAATTCCGGTGAAAGCACTAAACATATCGACTGGAAACTGTTTGCAAAAACAGACCGCTTGTACACGAAGCGATACGAAGAAGAGACTAATCTCAGGTGTCATTTGATTATTGACAATTCTTCTTCGATGCATTATCCCAAATTAAAAAACGACCAGCCTTTTTACCATTCTAAGATAGGGTTCTCCGTACTGGCATCAGCGGTTTTAATGAACTTATTAAAAAAACAACGCGATGCTGTTGGGCTCAGCGTATATGCTGATACCTATGAGTATTATGCACCGGAAAAAGGAAGTGAGCGCCACCATCGCATGGTATTGAACCGACTTGAAACTATTCTGGAGACCAAAAAGGAAACCCGCAAAACAGATACGATTACTTTTCTGCACCAGATCGCCGAAAAAATGCACCGCAGGTCCATGATTATTTTGTTTACGGATATGTTTCAGTCCTATAACGAAGCACAATTGTTTAATGCCCTGCAACATTTAAAACACAACAAACATAAAGTAGTACTGTTCCATGTGCTGGATACGGCGACGGAACTTCACCTGGATTTTGACGGTGCACCCAGAAAGTTCATAGATCTGGAATCGGGTGAAGAAATTAATATATTTGCCGATACGATCAAGTCAGCGTATGCCGATACTATTACTAATTACATCAAGCGGCTCACGCTGGTATGTGCACAAAATAAAATAAAATACGTTCCCGTAAGCGTAGGCGAAAATTTCGAAAAAATCCTGACTGCATACCTGGTTGAAAAACAAAGTTTTGGATAGTGGAGCAATAAATTATTGATATTTTTCCAAAAAAACACTTGTAGAATAGAAAATGTATCTTATATTTGCCCTCGCAATTAAGCGCTGGTTTGGTAGTTCAGTTGGTTAGAATGCCGCCCTGTCACGGCGGAGGTCGCGGGTTCGAGTCCCGTCCAGACCGCTAAATTGGGAAAAGTCATACTACGGTGTGACTTTTTTGCCCTAAAGGCCTTTAAGACTAGTTGTGTTGTTTGGTACGCAAGTACCCGGTTTAGTAGTTAGACCAATGAAAAGCTTTCCATTTATTTTGAACTCGTTCAAAATCTAAGGATGGCTTTTTTGATTTACGGCTGTTTCAGCTTTTAGAACAACACTTCTCTATGGCGCCATACAATTACTAGAAATAGTCCTAAATACGCCATACATACCACAAACTTCATAAAAGTAGAAGCTAGGAACCCGATAAAAGACCCTGTTGCCGCTTTCAGGGCACGGTTGTGGTCTTTAGAATTATAAATCAATTCGCCAACAAATGCACCCACAAACGGGCCTATGATAAAACCAAACGGGATCGGTACAATAATCCCTACGATGAGTCCGATATTGGTTCCCCACACCCCATAATTACTGCCGCCATACCGTTTTGTACCCTTGGCCGGAATCACATAATCCAGTATAGCCACTACAATTGCTATAACCAACGTAATTCCCAGGATCCAGTAATTTATAGGAATAGCAACCGTAAAATACAATAGCAACAAGCCCAACCAACTTATAGGCGGACCGGGCAAGACCGGTAAAAAGCTTCCAAAAACCCCAACAACCATACATACAAACCCCAATAGTAAAAGCAATAAGTCCATAAATTAAAATGTATTATTTTGATAGATCAATTTTGACAGATTAATAATATCTTTGAAGAACCAAAATAAACATTTTTGTGCAATTTATACAACGAAATATTTTTTTTATTCTACTGCCCTTCTTGTTTGGGTCCTGTCAGTTTTTAGACAAGCAAATCCCTTCTAAAGAAGATTTATTAAAAAAAGAATTAAAAACCATCAACTGGAAGGAGGTAGACGAATATCCCACTGTCGAAGCCTGTGATAAAATTGAAGATAAAGCACTGCGCCAACAATGTTTTTTCGAATTTCTAACACAGGTTATACAGGAAAAACTTAATACCGGCACACTGCCCGTGGCCTATTCCGGGCTTGATACCATAGAAGTACGCGTTACCGTTTTGCCCAACGCTACGATACAGTTCGAACCGCAGTTCCCAGACTCCACTAGTTACGATAAAATAAAAATAGACAGTGTTTTACAGGCAAGAATGGTCGATTTCCCCCCTATTCAACCGGCACTTAAAAGAGGCATTCCGGTAAAAACACAATTTATCCTTCCGGTTATTATAAAAGCCGAATAATTATCAGGAGCTATTTCCGGCTTTTGTTACAATCCACGCAAAAAAGCGTGGGATTTCCACGCCAATCCGGGCTAGGCATTATCTTTATCAGAAGAGACATTTTCAAAAACGCCTTCCCTTCCATTCGTATTTTCCAAAAATAGAATACAATGCCACTACTACACTAAATACCGGGTACAGCAAGCTTGATAAAATTAAAAATCGTGTGGGTTTCTTTAAAAAACGATTAGTCATAACAATTAAAATACCATCTACAACAAATTTCAATACTGTCAACAACAGCTGGTATTCTAGTATCCAATATCCTAAAACCCAAAACCCAAAACCCAAAATCCAGCATAGATTGCCGCTAAAAACAATAAGCCCCAATATTTTACCAAAGCCGCTTTGATAACGGGTAGTTTTAGAAGCCCAGCGTACCCGTTGATAAAAAAGGCTTTTCCAGTCCTTTACAGGCTGCGTTGTTACAATAGCACTTTCTGATTTTAAGTAGGCTACTTTTTCCGGATACTTTGCCATAGCTTTCTGAAGCAGAAAAACATCATCACCGCTCGCTATCCCATCATTACCTTTAAAACCATTCAATGACATGAACAATGATTTTGTATACACCAGATTGGCCCCGTTACACATAAAACCTTTGCCCAGGCCAAAACTTCCTATTGTCGCACCCTGAAGACTCGCCAGGTCCAATTGCTGAAAATGATCTAAAAAAGAATGCCCATGAGTATAAGCTACCGGGCCAGCCACCATTTCAGGTTGTTTTTGCTGTATAAAAGCATCCAGCGTTACCAACCAGTTTTTGTGCACTACACAGTCGGCATCCGTAGTGATAACCCAGTCATAAGCTACATGTTCCATTGCTGTAACAATTGCATCTTTCTTAGGGGAATTCGAAGTACGTCTGTTATTTAATACTACCACTTTAAATTCATAATCAGACAGTTCGAAGCCATCTGATGACGCATCATCAACCAATACCACTTCAAAGCTATCTTTAGCATAGTTTAATTGGGAGAAGCTGTCCAGCAATTGAGGTAAATTACCCGCTTCGTTCCGAAACGGGACAATGATCGAAAACTTGTTTTTTGGAATTAGGGCTTGAGGTTTAAAGACTTTAATTCTGGTATAGCCATAATTCAGCGCTAGTATCGTTAAAAGGTATAGTACAAAAATCAATATGAAAACGATACTCATAGTAAAATTAATTAATGATCCGGGGCAACCGGACGGCTTTTGAAATTCAACACATAATAACTCCCAATAATTACCGGGATTACGACATTCAACAACCACATCAGGGTACTGATGAAAACCACGATCCATTCATTCACGCCCAACACTCCGAAAAAGTATACACCGACACCGCCTTTTACTGCAAAATCAAGAAACTGAAAAGTAGGCAGTGACGATGCCAGGAAATAAACTGCGGCAATGGTACTTATCATTGTCCAATAGGGTAAATCGACATCAAACGCGAGGAATAAAAAATAATACTGATGCGAAAAAACCAGGTAACGGCAAATGCCTAATACTATATTCTTACGATGAATTTGCTTTGGGACTGCATTTATTTTATCGGCCAGCTTCTGAATGGAATATCCTTTTATTGTTATCTTTTTACTTAAAGAACTAAATATCCATAACCCAAAACCTATTAATACAATAATTAGTACCCAGAATCGGTACCCCAAAATCCATAATCCTATCGTTCCAAAAATAATACTAAGCACCATTTGGATGCCATTGCAGATTAAATTCAGGAAGATGATGTTTTTAGTTTCTTTTTTATTGAAAAAAAGCGCTTTCCCCGCATATTCACCAATACCGTTAGGCGTAAAAAGCCCGGCAGTTAAGGCACCCAAAACTTGTTTAGAGGCTTCGGCAACAGTAATTTTTTGAATGGTAGCTACTAAATTCTGCCATTTCAGGATTTCAAAAAAACGGTTCAGGAAACTTAGCAATATAATAAAAGCAATACCTGAAACCGATTTGTTTTTTTCAAATTTTTCCAGAAAAAGGGCCCAGTCCAGTTGATCATTATGGGCCAGTTGGTTGTAAATAAAATAAAATGCACCGCCAACAATCAAAAGTTTGATCAAAAGAACAAGGAATTGTTTAGCTTTGTGTGGAATTGCAATCATAAGTCCGTGGCCCCAAAAGAAGCTGTAGTTTTAATAATGAGCAAAGTAACAAATAAAGTTTCAAAACGTAAACTTTGAAACCTCAAACAAAATAAATTGTCAAACGAACGTATCATATTAGGTATCGACCCCGGAACCACCATTATGGGTTTCGGAATCATAAAAGTCGTCCATAAAAAAATGGAGTTCCTTCAGCTTAATGAATTGATTTTAAGCAAATATGACGATCATTACACTAAATTAAAGGTGATTTTT
>DASVUQ010000197.1:0-1560 GCA_036386975.1 Flavobacterium sp.
CAGCCTGAAGGTTATGTTGCTTATAACGATGGAATTTTTTCTTATATTTACCAGTACAAAGACCACCTGGGCAACAACAGGCTCAGTTATAGTGACAGTAACAATGACGGCCAGGTAACGGCAAGTGAGATTGTAGAGAAAAATAATTATTATCCGTTTGGAATGAAACATAAAGAGTATAACAGTATTATTAATGGTGTGGCACATAAGTATAAGTTCAATGGCAAAGAGTTGCAAGACGAGATGGGGCTTAACTTGTATGACTATGGAGCAAGGAATTATGATCCGGCTTTAGGACGATGGATGAACATTGATCCATTAGCCGAGGAAGGCCGTAGATGGTCGCCTTATAACTATGCAATGAATAATCCCGTGTATTTTGTTGATCCTGATGGGATGTTGTCTGAATCGTTTATAAAAGATTTATGGAACAAATCTGGAAGTGATACAACTTGGACAAATAATAATAATGGTACTTTTTCAAGTGATACAGGAGAATCCGCAGACACTGGAGAAGGTAATAAGGGTTCAGGAGATCAAGAAGAGCCTAAGGGGAAAACTCAGGAAAGAAAATTAACACCTGCACAACAAAGATATCTTGACTCAATGAGAGATGATTTATCAATGTATAAACAAGGTTTAGAATGGGAATATGATGACAATCCTATTTCAGCATTAGGACACCAATTTAGTTTTGCTTTACCATCTGCTAGATTTAATGGTTTGTTCTCTTGGTTTAGTAAAAGTTTTAAAGTTAATCCAAGTAAATTTGACTATTTTTTCGGACGTGTCTTAAGTGGTTCAAAACATAATATTGAGCGTTCAGCACAAAATTTAAAAGATTTAACTACTTTAGGAGTTAAAAGCGAGAGTCAATTAATGAATCTATTTGAAAATGCTCTTAATAAAGGGATATTTGTATCTAGCAAAACATCAGAATATGGCACAACTGTAACAAGGGCGATTAATGTTGGAGGTAAAGGAAGTATTAATGTTAGCTTTTTTTATAAGGGAGGTAAAATGAGTTCAACACCATCAGTTACCACAATTATACCAAAAATTTTCAAATAAGTATTATGGATATAATTATATCACAAATTGAGGAAACAGAGTTTAATAAATTAAATATACCGATACTATTTAGTGATGCCAAAACAAATAGATGCTATGGCATCATTAGCAATCACAATTATAGTTATAGATTTTCTTGGCAAAGTGATGTTGTAAAGCCAAACATAACAGAAGTTAAAAATGGTATTTATGCTATTGGGATAGATCAAAATCTTTCAATAATTGATTTTAATATAAATTCTATTACATGTAGTTTAGAATTAACTTATTTTTTTTATGATACCAAAATATTTGACAATTTCATTTACATAATTACAGAGCTTGAGATAATAAAAATTGATATAATAGCTTTTAAAATTATTAAAGAATATGAATTGCCAGATGTTTTTAAAGAAATGGTTTTTGCCAATAACAAAGTAAGGGTACAATGTTTAGACGATAATATTATATACTTAAGTTAAGATATATAAGATGTGCTGGCACTAACAA
>DASVUQ010000198.1:0-2538 GCA_036386975.1 Flavobacterium sp.
AAAAAATGGATTGATAAATACCATTATAAAGCCCACCAGGGTATAGAGAGGGAAAAACCGGTTAATAGGTTTAAAATGGCAGCCTGATTCAACTAAGAAATGATCAAAAGTGGTCTAGTGATGTCGAGGTATTTTAAAGAGGTATAGCATTATATGGTATATTCATTGTATATATTCCGTTATTACCACCTCCACCTATTGGATTAGGAGTCACAGAATTACTTCTAGTAATCGAAATATTAGTGCTTTTGTACTTTATTCCTGAATAAGTTTGGTATTCTGAATATAAAATCCCACCACTAGAATCAAAATCAGATGAGTTTAATGTAATATTAAAATTTCTACTTGATGATGTACCTCCACTAAATAATAAATTTCCTCCATCACCTCCCCAAGCTAAATTATAGGGGAAACTTAAATTTTTTTTGTAATAAACCTTAATAGTACCAGGATTTGTATTGCTTTGAGGTGAAACTAAATCAACTTGAGTGTTAAAACTAATTTGAGTTGTTGCATTTGTTCCAAGATCTATAACTGCACCATTTACAGAATAGCCGTTAACTATAAAAGAATTATTTATAACAGTTTGAGCAATAGTTGTAGAAAGATTAAAAAAAAATAATAAAACTAAAATTCTGAAGGTAATTAATTTTTGCATATAATTTATAATTAATAACAATTGATGGTAAATAATTACAAATATATTGTTTTAATATATAGTTTGGTTCAATTTTTGAAATAATAAATTTTTAAACCATTAAATTTAAATATTATGAAACGTTTATTTTCCATTTTATCACTAGCAATACTTTTAGTTTTTTCAGGTTGTACAGGCGATGACGGGGCTCTGGGACCTGTTGGCCCTCCAGGCCCTGAAAGCGAAGTTTTTGAAATTACAAATGTTAACTTTACTGCTACTAGCTATACAATAAGGTTCACTTTTCCTAGACCAATATTAGATTCAGATCATGTTCTAATATATAGGTTAGCTGCAACAGACCAGGGAGAGGATGTATGGCGATTGCTCCCACAGACCTATTTTTCTCCTGCCGGTTCTTTAGATTTTAAATACAATTATGATTTTACTAGGCTTAATACTGATATCTTTTTAGAAGGAAATGATTTAGCCACATTAACAGACCAGTATAGAATAAATCAGGTATTTAGAATTGTGGTTGTTCCAGGTTTTTCTAGGAGTAGGTCATCTATTGCATTAGATCTTAATGATTATAATGCTGTTATTAAAGCGTACGGTATTAATGACAAAAACCGCACAATTATAAAATTATAATTATTCTAAATTATTAAAAAGGCTGTTTCACAACTCGTGGAACAGCCTTTTTTAATTTATGTTTTCTTGTTTAATCTTATGATGACCTCATTTTTATATACATGTCAATTAACATATTTTAAAAAATGATAAATTTACATATTACCATTAAAAATATTGGGGTAATATTTTTTTAGTTAATATTTTTGATATATTTGCCCTATAATAATAGGGGGTATAACCAAAATAAATATATTTTATGTCAACATTACGTTTCCAGGCATTAAAAGAGGCTTCAGGCAGAAAGCCCATTAAATTTGAAGAAGCAGATAAAAAATCAAAGATTTTCGGTGCTAATGTTTTCAATGATAAAGCAATGAAACAGTTTCTGACTTCAGACGCTTACAGAGGCGTCCAGGATGCCGTACTGCACGGAACAAAAATTGACAGGAAATTAGCAGATTATATTGCCATGGGTATGAAGGAGTGGGCACTGGCAAAAGGAGTAACCCATTATACTCATTGGTTTCAGCCGTTAACAGGAACTACAGCAGAGAAACACGATGCCTTTTTTGAAACTTCGTATGATGGAGGCGATCCTGTAGAAAAATTTGGAGGTGCACAATTGGTACAGCAGGAACCGGATGCTTCGAGTTTTCCTAACGGAGGGATCAGAAACACATTTGAAGCACGGGGTTATACGGCCTGGGACCCTACATCACCTGCATTTATATTGGGTACGACACTATGTATCCCTACCGTTTTCATATCGTATACAGGTGAAGCTTTAGATTATAAGACCCCATTATTAAGGGCACTCAATGCTGTCGACGATGCTGCTACTGAAGTATGCAGGTATTTTGATAAAAACGTAAAAAAAGTAACTGCCACTTTAGGCTGGGAACAGGAATATTTCTTAGTAGATATTGCTTTAGCCAATTCCAGGCCGGATATTATTATGACCGGAAGAACTTTGTTAGGGCATACTTCTGCAAAAGGGCAACAACTGGACGACCATTATTTTGGGTCCATTCCTACCAGGGCACTCCATTTTATGCGTGAACTTGAAGAAGAATGTATGTATCTTGGTATTCCTGTCAAAACCAGGCATAACGAGGTAGCCCCCAACCAGTTTGAACTGGCACCTATTTTTGAAGAAACAAACCTTGCAGTAGACCATAATTCTTTATTAATGGATGTAATGCAAAAAGTAGGGGAGCGCCATGATTTTAAAGTGCTCTTTCATGAAAAACCTTTTAAAGGAGTGA
>DASVUQ010000199.1:0-5410 GCA_036386975.1 Flavobacterium sp.
ACCTCCATATTCCCCTGATTTAAACCCTATAGAAAAGAAATGGGCACAGGCAAAAAGTATCAGAAAAAAACTCAGATGTGATCCTTTTGAACTTTTCGCTAATTTTATAACATGACAATAGATTTTGAGTTAGCTATATTACAACGTTTGTGATGCTCTTGACATATTGCAAAATAGATCGTAATTCAGGATTTGTTTTTAATTTTGAGTAAGGGTGTCGATACCAGGATAAGGGTGTAGGTGTAGCCCCGATAGTCGTGGAAATCCCGCGCTTTTCTGCGCGGATTGGAACAATAGCGGGAAGGAACAGGAAAATAATACTATTGTTTGTGCTCCAGGAGAAAATGAAGTATTTCCTGATATAGCGTATCGTCGTGCATACTGTGGCCCAATCCCTGGGTAGCTATAAAACGGGCGTGTTGCCAGGAGGAGGCTATTTTTTCACCTTCGGTAAATGCGACTATAGTATCGTCGCGGTCATGAACGACAATGCCCTGAAGCTGCAATTTTTGTGCAAATTGTTTTCCTGAAAATTCTTTTAGGGTAAAATTAAAATTCTTTACATAATAGGCTTCCAACAGCCGTACCATTTTAGTATTCAGGCTCAATAACCGGGCGTAGTTATGAATAAGGATTTCGAGGTCTGACGGTGCGCCCAGTAATACCATTTTTTCCAGTTTCGGGTTTTGATATTTGTATTGAAAATAGACACAAGCTGCACCACCAATAGAATGGCCTACAAGGGCATTGGGTTGGAATTTTTGGACAGCAACCTGAATAAAATCGGCATAACGGGGTACGTTAAATTCCTTTCCGCCGGATAATCCGTGTGCCGGTGCATCTATAGCAAAAATGGTGCTTCCGGATCGCTTAAGATACGGTAAGAATTTTTCCCATCGCGAGGTATTGCTTTCCCAGCCGTGTACCAAAAGTATTTTATTGTCGTTGCCGCTCCAGCTGTAGGCCTGGAATTCGTGTTCTTCAAACAAAAGCGTTTCCGTTGTGGCATCCTGTAAAACCATAGGCAGGTTTTCTTTTGAAAGCCTTCCGATACGAGGGTTACTAAATAGGGTGTAAGCCAATGCGGTCGCTTTTTGAGGGTGTATAAAACTGAGCAGGTTAATGTAGCATCCTACGGTTTTGGTTAGTAAAAAATACTTTATCTTTTTCATATAAAAAACCACGCTCAGGGCGTGGTTACATTTTTATTTGAACTGGGAGAATAACGCTTCCATTTTTTCTTTTTCTTCTTCGGCCAGTGTGCTATCGACCAGAATCCTGCCGGAGTGCTCATCTGTGATGATCTTTTTCCTGGCGGCAATTTCAACTTGTGTTTGTGGCGGAATAGTAAAAAAGGATCCTGCAGAGGCACCCCTTTCTATAGAAACTACGGCTAAACCATTACGGACACTGTTTCTGATCCTGTTATAGGCAGCTAATAAGCGGTCTTCAATTTTTTCTTTAAATTCAGCCGATTTTTCAGATAAAAAAGCTTCTTCTTTTGCAGTTTCTGACATTATAGCCTCAAGTTCCGATTTTTTATGCTGTAAATGCGATTGTTTTTGTTCTAACTTTTCTGTTGATTGGGCAACGAGTTGTTTTTTGTATTCAATAGAAGCTTTCATTTCCTTAATTTGCTTCTCTGCCAACTGGATTTCCAATTCCTGAAATTCAATTTCTTTCGTCAAAGAATTAAATTCCCTGTTGTTACGAACGGTTTCCTGTTGGGTGGTATATTTTTTTATGGCTTCTTTATGTTCATCAATAGCGTTTTTCTTTTCTTTGATCTGGGTTTCGATGATTTCCAAATCTGATTTTAATTTTTCAGAACGAGATTTTAGCCCGGCTACTTCATCTTCTAAATCTTCTACTTCTAAAGGAAGTTCGCCTCTAACATTTCTGATTTCGTCGATTCTTGAGTCAATCAACTGTAAATCGTAAATTGCTCTTAACTTGTCTTCAACACTCAATTCTTTTGTAGTCGCCATATGCTTATAAGTACTTAACGGGATTTGTATTTTCTTCTGATAAAATGCATGCAAAATTAGGTATTTTTTTCATAAGATAATCAACAATATAATTTTTTGTATACCGTTCACTTTCAAAATGTCCAATATCTACTAAAAGCAACTGATTTTCAGCTTCATAAAACTGATGGTATTTTAAATCAGCTGTTAAAAATGCATCTACTCCCGCCCGAATGGCATGCGGTATGGCAAAACTTCCCGCACCTCCCAATACGGCAATTTTCTTTATTTTTTTATTCAGGAATGCCGAATGCCGAATGCCTTCTGCCTGCATTTTTTGTTTCACAAATATCAGGAACTCTTTTTCGTCCATAGCATGTTCCAATTCACCCATCATTCCCAGCCCGATATGTTGATGTGCGTTGTGCAGCTCATATATTTCATAAGCTACTTCTTCATAAATATGGCTACTGAAAAGGGCTTTCAGGATTTTTTGTTCCAGGTGTTTTTCGAACGTTACTTCGATCCTGATTTCATTCGTGGTTGTTAATTCTCCCTTGGTACCAATAACAGGGTTGCTATTTTCATTGCCCTTGTAGGTCCCGGTCCCGGTGGAGTTGAAACTACAGTTTTCATAATTACCAATATTTCCCGCACCGGCCTTAAACAAGGCATGGCGTACCTGGTCGGCATTTTCGGGAACGGTATACGTGATTAATTTTTTGATAAACTGTTGTTTCGGAATAAGCATGCGGGTATTTTTCAATCCGAGCACATCGCAAAATATTTTATTGACACCATGTTGATGGTTGTCCAGTGCCGTATGGACAGCATAGATCGCAATATCATTTTTTATGGCTTTGATTACGCTTCGTTCTACATAATTCTTACCTGTAATTTTTTTCAGGCCGGAGAACAAAATAGGGTGGAAGCAGACTACCAGATTGCAATTTTTGGCAACCGCTTCATCAATAACAGATTCCAAAGCATCATGGCATATTAAAACGCCTTTTGCCTCTTCATTTTGGTTGCCCACAAGCAGTCCAACATTGTCAAAATCTTCGGCATAGGCGAGTGGCGCCATTTGTTCCAGGACTTCAATAATGTCTTTTATTTTCATTTTCATTTTTGTTTAAAGTTAAAAGTTGAGTTTGAAGTTTAAGGTTTAAGGTTTAAGGTTTGAGGTTTGAGGTTTGTGCGTAAAGTTACATCACGGAATAGTACATTTTTAAGAAAAACAAAATTTTCTTTCGAAGCTAAAATAGTATACTTTCGTGTTATGAAGCTATTGCGAAAAATTTTATTTCCTTTTTCTTTATTATATGGTGGTATAACGTGGTGTAGAAACCGGCTTTATGACAAAGGGATCCTGCGATCGTATACTTTTCCCGTTCCGGTCATTGCTGTCGGAAACCTTAGTGTTGGCGGTACCGGAAAAACACCGCAGGTAGAATACCTGATCCGCTTGCTTTCGCCGAAATATAAGATTGCTACTTTGAGCCGTGGCTATAAAAGAACTTCAAAAGGTTTTATTCTGGCTGATGCTACTTCGGATGCTGCCATTTTAGGGGATGAACCTTTTCAGTATTACCAAAAATTCCCCGGTGTCTGGGTTGCCGTTGATGCTGATCGTAAAAACGGGATCGGGCAATTGCTTTCGCAACACGAAAAACCCGAAGTAGTCCTGTTAGACGATGCCTATCAGCATAGAAAAGTAAAAGCGGGGTTTTATATTTTGCTTACTGCTTATAATGATTTATATGCCGATGATTTTATTTTACCGGTCGGTAACCTTCGTGAGAGCAGTAGCGGTGCCCAAAGGGCCGATTGTATTATTGTAACCAAATGCCCAAAAGACCTTTCTAAAAGCGAACAGGAAAAAATTAAAAATAAATTGAAACTAAGGGTGGGCCAACCCTTATATTTTAGTTCTATCGCTTATGATCAATTTGTTTTGTCGGAGAAGCAACAACTTCCGGTTGCAACCATTAAAAGTGAAGCTAAAGTACTTCTTGCCGGAATTGCGAAACCGGTACCATTTTTTGACTACTTGAAAAACGAGGATGATATTGTGCTGACTTTTCCGGACCATCATCATTTTACCGATAAAGACATTACAGCAATAAGAAATAAAGCGGGGAACAGGATAATTATTACAACCGAAAAAGATTATGTTCGATTAAAAGGCGCTATTCCTGAAGGACAACTTTTTTATCTTCCTATACAAAGCCAATTTATTGAAGACAAAGAAAATTTCGATCTTTCTATTTTAGCTTATTTAGAAAAAAACAGAAAATAAATCTTTCTATTTTTTGAACGGATTATGAATTCCGCTTGTAAAAGCTATTAATAAAACCCTGTAGACTTCTGTTTTTAATTACTATTTTTGGCGGCAATTTAAAATACAAATAAACCAAAACTTCTATGTGGGAACAAGTACAACAAACCGTTCAATATATCAAAGAAAAGACCCATTTTACACCGGAATATGGTATCATATTAGGTTCAGGATTAGGCGGTTTTACCAATGACATTACCATAACACATACTTTACCTTATCATGAAATCCCTAATTTTCCTGTGTCGACAGTACAGGGCCATAAAGGGGCTTTGGTTTTTGGAACTATTGAAGATAAAAAAGTAGTGGCCATGCAGGGGCGTTTCCATTTTTATGAAGGGTATACCATGAAAGAAGTCACTTTTCCGGTGCGGGTGCTGAAATATTTAGGTATACAAAAATTGATTGTTTCCAATGCGTCAGGTGGTGTCAATCCGAATTATGAAGTAGGTTCTATTGTGGTCCTTAAAGACCACATTAACATGATGCCCGAACATCCGTTAAGAGGAACGAATGACGAACGTTTCGGGCCACGTTTTGTGAATATGAGTGAACCTTTTTCAAAAAAAATGATGGCCAAAGCCAAAGCAATTGCAGCCGACCTGAATATTAAAGTACAGGATGGAATTTATATGGGATTGCAGGGCCCTACATTTGAAACACTCGCGGAATACCGAATGGTAAAAACCCTGGGTGCTGATTGTGTAGGAATGTCTACCGTTCCTGAAGTAATCGTAGCAAGGCACATGGACCTGGAAACTTTTGGAATTTCTGTTATTACCGATATGGGCAATGAAGAAGCTATTGATACCATTTCACATGCTGAAGTACTTGAAGCCGCTGAGAAGGCGGAGCCGTATGTAAGAAAGTTAATAAAGGAACTCATTTTGCAATACTAGCTGTTCCTTAAGCCGTTAAGATATTTAGTATGACAGTATCTTAATGGGTTGAATTATTTATCTATCAGCATGATTAAATCTATAATCCGGGAAGAATAGCCAATTTCATTATCGTACCAGCCTACAACTTTAACCATTTTATCAATAACAGAAGTAAGTTGTGCATCAAATACACAGGAGTTTCTGTTGCCGATAATATCTACTGA
>DASVUQ010000200.1:0-10509 GCA_036386975.1 Flavobacterium sp.
AAAAGATTTATCTAAAAGGCTACTAAAGTGGAATGATTTTGAAATAAAATTACGTGAAATCAAGGATTTACATTTATTGTGTAATCCCTTTTATATTGGTTATGGAAACCCAAATTCAGAAATTCTTTTTTTAGGAAAGGAAAAAGCCTTTAGTATTATGAATAATCCTGACCTTTTTTTGCATGAAAGCATCAATAACAATAAACAATGGGAGTATCTTATAAAAGGTTGTAATATTGATAAGTTAGAATTTAATCCTTTATTTCCACAAAAATATTTTGAAGATAGGAATTCAAATTATAAAATAAAAAAAAGGCATACATGGGGAATGTATTCTGAGTTGGTCAAGGCAATAATTAATCCAGAAATTAAATCAGGTTTCAGAGAAGGAGGATTAGAAAATAATTTTTTTCGTTATTGTTTTGCTACAGAAGTAAATCATATTCCATCAAAATACAGCGTACACCTCCAATCTATAGACGATAGAAAAGAATTACTTCAACATGCTTTTTACAAAACTTTCAAATATGTAATAGTTGGTGCAATCGGTTCAATTAATATAACCCAGATTAAAACTATTTTTGGCATTACTACAGAAAGTAAACAAATTCAAATAAGTAAAGAGGGAGATAAAAGAAAAAGATTCATTGAAGTTATTAAAAACGACTCTCAAAAAATAATCTTATGCAATCAGTTAAGCGGGGCAGCAGGTTGGACTTCTTCTGAAATTTTGAGTTTGATTGATAAAATAAAAAAATAGGGAACTAACTAAATATTATCATGCCTATAGGATCCATTATGAAACAATTGTAGTCGTTTATTGAGGATAAAATTTTTTTTACTCATTTTTATTCTTCATATTTGTAGTAAAATCAATTCAAATGAAAGAGGATTTTCTTCACTACATCTGGAAATTTAAAAAGTTCAATAGTCATAATCTACAGACTTATAATGGTGAAGAAATCACAATCATTAACAGCGGGCAATACCTGCAACTGGCAGGGCCTGATGTTTTTAATGCTCAAATTATCATCAATAACCAAAAATGGGCAGGCAATGTAGAAATACATCTTAAATCTTCCGACTGGTACCAACATCATCATGAAACAGACCCCGCTTACGACAATGTCATCCTTCATGTGGTTTGGGAGCATGACACAGAGATATATAGGAAAAATAATGATACGGTTCCTGTACTGGAAATTAAAAATTATGTTGATACTGCGCTACTGGAAAATTATAATGTACTCTTATTTCCCAAATCATGGATTTATTGTGAAAAACAAATAGCGGCAACAGATCCTTTTATACTCAATAACTGGAAAGAAAAATTATTTTATGAAAGGCTGGAACGAAAAGTAAAACCCATTCAAAATTTATTAGAAGCGACAAATAATGATTGGGAAGCGGTTTTATTTTGCCTCCTTGCGAAAAACTTCGGACTGAATACCAATGGTGATATTTTTTTGAAAATAGCCCAACGTATCCCTTTTTCAATAATCAGGAAAGAAACATTTGAGGTACAAAACCTGGAAGCACTTTTATTAGGCAACGCAGGATTATTGGATGTTGAAAAAGAAGATAACCATTATAAAGACCTTAAATTCCGGTTTTATTACCTGTTGCACAAGTACCAGTTGGAGAGAGACCCAATAGAACCCGTACAATTTTTTAAACACCGACCGGATAATTTCCCCACAATCCGGTTGTCGCAATTGGCCAATTTATATTATAACCAGCAAAATTTATTCTCTAAGGTTATAGCGTCTGATACCATCAGTTCTATTTATGAAATTTTTAATGTAACAGCCTCAGATTACTGGCAGACACATTACCAATTTGATAAAGAAAGCCCCAGAAAGAGAAAAGCACTTTCCAAAGCCTTTATAGATTTATTAGTTATCAATACTATTGTTCCTTTGCAATTTGCTTATGCCAAAAGTTATGATAAAGAAGCCCCGGAAAGCCTGGCTTCCATTTTGCATAGTGTAGCGGCAGAAAACAATGCCGTAATAAATAAGTTTTTTTCTTTTGGTATTCATCCGGCCAATGCTTTTGAAACACAATCGTTACTACAGCTCAAAAACGAATACTGTAATAAAAGCCGTTGCCTGGAATGTGAAATAGGGGTATCTTTATTAAAATCAGGAGTATAATTTTTGTAATTTTATTTAAAATTTAAAGTATGTCTTTAGTCCTTAGGCTTAAATATTTTTTTGAGAAACATGGTTTCCATGTCTCCTCCCGTTTGGCCGATACCTTAGGGATGAGGGCCAATAACGTGAGGATGTTTTTTATCTACATTTCTTTTGTAACTGCCGGATTATGGTTTGGTGTTTATCTTACACTGGCTTTCTGGATGAAACTTAAGGATCTGATCAGGGCCAAAAGATCTTCTGTTTTCGATTTATAGTACCTAGCCCGATACAGATGCAAACCAATAAATCAAATCCTTATTTTCATTTTACCAGGTCACAGCGGCCGGGAGTGGTATGTTTACTTTTATTGATAGTCATCTTTCAGCTTCTTTATTTTTATGCTGATTTTAGTAAAACTACAGCTCCATCTCCACAAGAAACACAATGGCTTTCATTACAAACCACTATCGATTCCCTTAAAAAGCAACAACTGCAATATGTCCCGAAGGTTTATCCGTTCAATCCTAATTTTATAACCGATTTTAAAGGGTATAAGCTAGGGATGTCTACACAGGAAATAGATCGTTTACTGCTGTTCCGAAAAGGGAATCAATACGTAAATTCCGCTAAAGAATTTCAACTGGTGACCAAAATATCAGATTCATTGCTTGAAACAATGGCACCCTATTTCAAATTCCCGGATTGGGTCAAAAATAAAAAGTCGTATCATTATAACGATTATTCAAAATCGGAACGAAGTATTGAGAAAATAACCGTTAAAGATATTAATCAGGCCACACAGGAAGATTTAATTAAAATTTATGGAATCGGGCCTGCACTTTCAGAACGGATTTTAAAAGAAAAAGAAAAATTCGGTGCCTTTGTATCCATGAATCAGATGCAGGATATCTGGGGATTATCTCCGGAAGTAATTGTAAATATTAAAAAACATTATACCGTTTTACATCAGCCTAGTGTCAAAAAAATTAAAATCAACACAGCATCTTTAAAAGAGCTGATGCAGCTGCCTTATTTTAAATACACCCTGGCCAAAGAAATACTTACTTACAGAAGCATGAACGGAAAAATCCAGAATGCCGAGGATTTAATAAAAATTATCAATTTTCCTGTTGATAAGTTACCCATAATAGCCTTATATTTGGAATTCTAAAAAATAGGATAAAACACCCTTATTATAAACATGAATTCAATATATTTTACAGAAGAGCACGAATCGTTTAGAAAAAGTTTTCAAGATTTTTTACAAAAAGAAGTAGTCCCGCACATTGAAAAATGGGAAAAAACAGGAACAATTGAGCGTTTCATCTGGAAAAAATTTGGTGACATGGGCTTCTTCGGGATCAACTATCCGGAGGCTTATGGAGGTATGAACTTAGATTTATTTTATACGGTAGTCTTTTTAGAAGAACTTCAAAAAATTAGATCTTCTGGTTTTGCGGCAGCAATGTGGGCGCATGCCTATTTAGCAATGACACATTTAAATGCCGAGGGTGACGAAAGGATCAAACAAGATTATTTAGCACCAAGTATTTCGGGTGATAAAATTGGGGCATTGTGTATTACGGAACCTTTTGGCGGGAGTGATGTTGCAGGAATGCGTACAGTAGCAGTCAGGCAAGGCAATAAATACATCCTCAATGGTTCAAAAACCTTTATTACCAATGGGGTTTATGCAGATTATTATGTAGTTGCGGCTAAAACAAACCCGGAATCCGGCAATAAAGGAATAAGCATCTTTTTAGTAGATACCAACCTGAAAGGAATAGCGGCTACAAAATTAGACAAATTAGGATGGAGAGCTTCAGATACTGCCGAGATTTCATTTGATAACGTTGAAATCCCTGAAGAAAATTTAATGGGCGAAGAAGGAAAAGGCTTTCCTTACATCATGCAGCATTTTGCGTTCGAACGATTAATTATGGCAATAAATGCCCACGCCAGGGCAGAATATGCCATTGATTATACCATAGGCTATATGTCAGAACGTGAAGCATTCGGTAAAACAATAGATAAATTTCAGGCATTACGGCATACTATTGTCGAACATGCAACAGATGTTGAGCATTGTAAGATATTTAATTATGCAACAGTCGCCAGATTAAATCAAAGAGAATATGTGGTCAAAGAAGCCACAATGGCAAAATTAAAATCTACAAAGGTAGCAGATGAAACCATTTACAGCTGTCTGCAAATGTTAGGTGGTTATGGCTATATGGAAGAATATCCTTTAGCACGCTTATTAAGAGATAGCCGTCTTGGGCCAATCGGGGGAGGAACCTCCGAAATTTTAAAAGAAATTTTATCAAAAATGATAATAGATAAGCAAAATTATAAACCAGCGGTAAAATAATTTGAAATTCATAATTCATAATTCATAATTAATAGCTACTTTTGCAACCTTAACGAGAGGAGGTGTCTATATTATGTTAATTATACCAATTAAAGACGGAGAAAATATCGATAGAGCATTAAAGCGCTATAAAAGAAAATTTGATAAAACCGGAACTGTACGCCAGTTACGCGCACGTCAGGCTTTCGTAAAACCATCAGTAACCCACAGAATGAAAATTCAAAAAGCGGCTTACATTCAGAACATGAAGGACAATTTAGAAAATTAATATTTTCTTTTCAATACATGACCGTTAATCCATAAAGTTTTATACTTTTGAGATTAACGGTTTTTTTATGCATACCAATAAAACAGCTTTCAAAGATTACCTGCAAAAAGAGAAAAATTATTCTCCCCATACCGTTCTGGCATACAGTGATGATCTCGATGCATTTGAATTATTCTTACTGGAACATTTTAATGAAGCAGATTTTGTAAAAGTAAATTACTCACAAATCAGAAGCTGGATCGTCATACTGGTAGAAAACAATGTTGCGAATACTTCCGTCAACAGAAAAATAGCATCACTAAAATCGTTTTATAAGTTTTTGTTAAAGACAAAGCAAATCGAAGTGAGCCCTCTTTCTCAGCATAAAGCCCTAAAAGCCCCTAAAAAAATACAAATCCCTTTTTCTGAAGCAGAACTGGATTCGGCATTAAATTTCATTACATATCCCGAAGGTTTTGAGGGCATACGCGACAAGCTTATTATAGATCTGTTTTACACTACAGGAATAAGAAGATCAGAATTAATTCATCTAAAAATAAAAGATATAGATCTTTCCCGTGCTACTATCAAAGTATTGGGTAAAAGAAATAAAGAGCGGATTATTCCGGTTTTACCGGTTATTGTAGAACAAATTAAACTGTACTTACAGCAGAGATCTTCTGTAGAAGGGATAAAAGATATTGACTTTTTCTTTATTACTTCAAAAGGAATAAAATTAAACGATTCTCTTGTTTATCGCCTCATAAATTATTACTTTAGTAATGTTTCCGAAAAAGTAAAAAAGAGTCCGCACATCCTCAGGCATACGTTTGCGACTCATTTATTGAACAACGGAGCAGATTTAAATTCAGTAAAAGAACTATTGGGACATTCCAGTTTGGCATCCACTCAGGTATATACGCACAATAGTCTGGCAGAATTAAAAAAAGTATATGGGAATGCACACCCCCGCAACAGAAAGTAGTTTAATGTAAAACCAATAAAACTTTGATTATGAAAGTAAATATTCATGCTGTTAACTTTACCGTTGACAAAAAACTCGTAGATTTTATTCAAGATCGTTTGGATAGATTAGAAAAATATTATGACAAAGTAGTTTTTTCGGATGTATTTTTAAAAGTGGAAAAAACAAGTGAGAAAGAAAATAAAATTGCCGAAGTAAAAATTAATGTGCCGGGAGATGATTTTATAGTCAAGAAGCAATGCAAAAGTTTTGAAGAAGCAATAGAGCAGTCAGCAGAATCCATAGAGCGGCTTTTATTAAAAAGAAAAGAAAAATTACGTACCCATATTTAAATAAAATTTTATTTAAAATACTTTGATTAAAAAACAAAAAGATATACATTTGCAGTCCGTTAGAAATAGCGGGCTTTTTTTATTGTGCATGCCGGTGTAGCTCAGTTGGCTAGAGCAGCTGATTTGTAATCAGCAGGTCGTGGGTTCGAGTCCCTCTATCGGCTCAAAGGAATGAAGATTTCTGTTTTCTGATTTAAGATTTTAATAATCAGAAATATAAAATCAACAATAAAGAAGGGGAGATACTCAAGCGGCCAACGAGGGCAGACTGTAAATCTGCTGTGTGAACTTCGCAGGTTCGAATCCTGCTCTCCCCACAAAAAGATTTAAGGTTGTAGGGTTTAAAGATTTAAGATTGTCAAAAATTTAAAAATCTGAATTCATAAATCTAAAATCTATCCTTGCCGGTGTAGCTCAGGGGTAGAGTGCTTCCTTGGTAAGGAAGAGGTCTCGGGTTCAATTCCCGACATTGGCTCAAGTAAGTAAAGAATTTGAACACTAATAATTATATAACAAAGCTTAAAATTAAGTAAAATGGCAAAAGAAAATTTTAATCGTTCCAAACCGCACTTAAATATTGGTACTATTGGACACGTGGATCACGGTAAAACAACATTAACTGCTGCAATAACGAAAGTATTATCTGATGCTGGTTACTGTCAGGCTAAATCGTTTGATCAAATTGATAACGCTCCTGAGGAGAAAGAAAGAGGTATTACAATTAATACATCTCACGTTGAGTATGAAACAGCTAACCGTCATTACGCACACGTTGACTGTCCTGGTCACGCGGATTACGTAAAGAACATGGTTACAGGTGCTGCTCAGATGGATGGTGCAATTTTAGTTGTAGCTGCTACAGACGGACCAATGCCACAAACACGTGAGCATATTCTTTTAGGCCGTCAGGTAGGTATTCCAAGAATCGTTGTATTCATGAACAAAGTGGATATGGTTGATGATGCGGAATTACTAGAGCTAGTTGAAATGGAAATCAGAGACTTATTGTCTTTCTACGAATATGATGGTGATAACGGTCCGGTTATCCAGGGTTCTGCTTTAGGAGGATTAAATAGTGATCCTGCCTGGGTACCAAAAATTATTGAATTAATGGAAGCTGTTGACAGCTGGATCGAAGAACCAGTACGTGACGTAGCTAAACCATTCTTAATGCCGGTTGAAGACGTATTTACAATTACCGGTCGTGGAACTGTTGCTACAGGTCGTATCGAAACGGGTATTGCCAATACAGGTGATAGTGTTGAAATTATTGGTATGGGAGCTGAAAAATTAACTTCTACTATTACTGGAGTTGAGATGTTCCGTAAAATCCTTGACAGAGGTGAAGCTGGAGATAACGTAGGTTTATTGTTAAGAGGTATTGATAAAGCTGATATCAAAAGAGGTATGGTTATTATTAAGCCAGGTTCAGTAAAACCACACGCTAAATTCAAAGCTGAGGTATATATCCTGAAAAAAGAAGAAGGTGGCCGTCATACACCATTCCACAATAACTACCGTCCACAGTTCTACGTACGTACAACTGACGTAACAGGAGTTATTTCTTTACCAACAGGTGTAGAGATGGTTATGCCAGGTGATAACTTAACTATCGATGTTGCTTTGTTAAGCCCAATCGCATTAAGCGTTGGATTACGTTTCGCTATCCGTGAAGGTGGTAGAACAGTAGGTGCTGGTCAGGTAACTGAAATCGTAGAATAATTATAATATACATTATATAAAGCCAGTAGCACCATGGCGTGCTACTGGCTTTTAATAAACGGGCGTAGTTCAAGGGTAGAATAGCGGTCTCCAAAACCGTTGATGGGGGTTCGAATCCCTCCGCCCGTGCAAAAAACAAATTATAATGAAAGTTGGAAATTATATCTCAGAAGCGTTTGAAGAATTAAAGTCAAACGTGACCTGGCCGGAGTGGGCAGAAGTACAACGCCTTACTATTGTAGTTGCTGTTTTTTCAGTATTGTTCGCCTTGGCAACATGGGGAGTTGATGAGTTCTTTGCTAATACACTGGCTAAATTTTTTGCTTGGATTAATGCTTAAATTTTCGTGATGACAGACAATAATGTGAAAAAATGGTATGTAGTCAGAGCGGTAAGCGGACAGGAAAACAAAGTCAAAGCGTATATCGAAACTGAAATTAATAGATTGGGTATGGGTGATTATATCTCTCAGGTCCTTGTGCCAACTGAAAAAGTGGTTCAGGTACGTGATGGTAAAAAAATCACAAAAGACAAAGTTTATTTTCCAGGGTACGTAATGATTGAAGCCAATCTTACGGGAGAAATCCCGCATATTATAAAGTCTATAACAAGTGTTATCGGTTTTTTAGGTGAAGTAAAAAATGGAGATCCGGTTCCTTTACGTCTTTCAGAAGTAAACAGAATGTTAGGTAAAGTAGATGAACTGGCTGTTAAAACAGACACTCATTCTATCCCGTTCAATATTGGTGAAACTATTAAAGTAATTGACGGCCCTTTTAATGGTTTTAACGGAACCGTTGAAAAAATAAATGAAGAAAAGCGTAAACTGGAAGTAATGGTAAAGATTTTCGGAAGAAAAACGCCATTAGAATTAGGGTTTATGCAAGTTGAAAAAGTATAATTTTTTGTTACACATATAATAAACCACATCTATCGCTTCCAATGAAGATGTGTTAAATTTTTTAAACAATGGCTAAAGAGATTAGTAAAGTAGTTAAACTACAAGTTAAGGGAGGTGCTGCGAATCCATCGCCACCGGTTGGACCTGCTCTAGGTGCTGCTGGCGTTAATATCATGGAGTTCTGTAAGCAATTTAATGCAAGGACACAAGATAAGGCCGGCAAGATTTGCCCGGTGCAAATTACTGTTTATAAAGACAAATCATTTGATTTTGTTGTTAAAACAGCACCCGCTGCTATTCAATTAATGGATGCTGCAAAGCTTAAGTCTGGTTCTGGTGAGCCTAATCGTAAAAAAGTAGCTAGCGTTACCTGGGACACGATTAGAACAATTGCAGAAGATAAAATGACAGATTTAAATGCATTCACTATCGAGTCTGCTATGAGCATGGTCGCAGGAACAGCTAGGTCTATGGGTATAACTGTAACAGGACAAGCTCCTTTTTAATTAAAAAAAGACATGGCAAAATTGACAAAGAAACAGAAAGAAGCTGCTTCAAAAATTGAAAAGAACAAATTATATTCTTTGAAAGATGCTGCTGCTTTGATAAAAGTAGTGGCTTCTGCAAAATTTAATGAATCGGTAGATATCGCAGTGCGTCTTGGAGTAGATCCAAGAAAAGCAAACCAGATGGTAAGAGGTGTAGTAACACTTCCTCATGGTACAGGTAAAGATGTTAAAGTATTAGCATTGGTTACTCCGGATAAAGAAGCAGAAGCTAAAGAAGCGGGTGCAGATTACGTAGGTCTTGATGAGTATCTTCAGAAAATTAAAGATGGCTGGACAGATGTTGATGTAATTATCACCATGCCTAGTGTTATGGGTAAATTAGGTCCATTAGGGCGTATATTAGGCCCACGTGGTTTAATGCCAAACCCTAAAACAGGTACAGTAACTATGGATGTTGCAAAAGCTGTTCAGGAAGTAAAAGCGGGTAAAATAGACTTTAAAGTCGATAAAACAGGTATTGTTCACGCCGGGATTGGTAAGGTTTCTTTTGGATCCGAGCAGATTGTGGACAATGCACACGAAATTATTCAAACATTAATCAAACTTAAACCAACTGCGGCTAAAGGAACTTACATCAAAAGTATCTACCTTACAAGCACCATGAGTCCGGCAATCGCTTTGGATCCTAAAGCAGTATAAGGCAGTTAAAAATTTTTAGTATGACTAGAGAAGAAAAATCAATCGCAATCGAAGGTTTAAGGGCACAGTTAGCTGACTCAACCGTGCTATATGTTGCAGATATTTCCGGCTTAAATGCAGAAACTACTTCAAGCCTGAGAAGAGCTTGCTTTAAAGCAGGAATAAAATTAGAAGTGGTAAAAAACACATTGCTTGGAAAAGCAATGGAAGCCTCAGAAAACAATTATGGTGAATTGCCAACAGTTTTAAAAGGAAACACGTCCATCTTTATTTCTGATGTAGCAAATGCTCCCGGAAAAATTATTAAAGAATTCCGTAAAAAATCAGATAAGCCTGTTTTTAAAGGAGCTTATATCAATTCGGAAATTTATATCGGTGACAACTTATTAGAATCATTAGCTACGCTTAAATCTAAAGAAGAAGTTATTGGAGAGATCATTGGATTACTTCAGTCACCTGCACAAAGAGTTATTTCAGCTCTTCAAAACCAATTCAAAGACGAAGAAGAGGTTGCTTAATTTACGCGCACAATAATAAATTATATTTTACAAATCATTTTAAACGATAGAAAAAATGGCAGATTTGAAACAATTCGCAGAACAATT
>DASVUQ010000201.1:0-1519 GCA_036386975.1 Flavobacterium sp.
AATAACCGATTTCAGATCGTTTAAATGGATCCCAACAGAAACACGCATCAGCATGTGCTGCGGGCGCTCTACAATTTTACCATTAATTTTTAGTAAATACGAACGTTCCAGGGTTTTAAAACCAAAGTAATCGTAATTAAAATCACGGTTGTATATAATATGTGAATCCAGGAATTCTGCATTTTCCATAATAACCTGATGTACTTCTTCCGAAAGCAATGGTGCTTCCTGGTTGGTTCTGGGATTTACATAATGAAACATTTCGTTCATCGTTTCCGAAAACGATTTGGTGGTATTCTTGTGCAGGTTCGAAATAGCAATCCTTGCCGCCAGTTGTGCGTAATCCGGATGCGAAATCGTCATCGAAGCTGCCGTTTCGGCCGCCAGGTTATCCAGTTCTGACGTAGTCACACCGTCATAAAGCCCTTCAATGACACGCATCGCCACTTTTACAGGATCAACCAGGTCATTTAGCCCGTAACACAATTTTTTAATTCTGTCTGTTATCTTATCAAACATTACCGGCTCTTTATAGCCATTCCTTTTTACTACAAACATAGTGTGCTGTATTTATAATTAATAATTCTTTCAATCGCAAGAAGATTTCAAAAAATCTTATTTTTTTATGGAATAATCAGGAGCTTTTCCCGCTATTCGTTACAATCTTTTTTACCCCGTTTTAGGAACGGGACAAAAAGGATTTCCTCTACTATCGGGGCTATGATAGTATTCTGAGATAAATCCCATAATTCATCATCGGGAAAATCCGTGATGGCAGGCTATAATTTATAATTTAAAAATCGGCATCAAAAGTGATCTGTTGCGCTTCGCTATCCGTGTTCCTTACACCCGCTTTTTGATACTCGGCTACTTTTTTCTCAAAGAAATTGGTTTTTCCCTGTAACGAAATCATATCCATAAAATCAAAAGGGTTAGGCGTATTGTACTCTCTGTCACAACCCAGCTCTACAAGTAACCTATCGGTAACAAACTCCAGGTATTGCGTCATTAATGTGGCATTCATACCAATAAGGCTTACCGGAAGGGATTCTGTAATAAATTCCCTTTCAATAGTGAGTGCTTCAACAATAATCTCCCGAATTCTTTCTTTAGATACTTTATTCACTAAATGGTGGTTGTGCAGGTGCACGGCAAAGTCGCAATGCACTCCTTCGTCACGGGAAATTAATTCGTTAGAAAACGTTAATCCCGGCATTAATCCACGCTTTTTCAGCCAGTAAATAGAACAGAACGCACCAGAAAAGAAAATACCTTCTACGGCTGCAAATGCAATAAGGCGCTCTGCAAACGAATCAGATTCAATCCATTTTAAAGCCCAGTCTGCTTTTTTCCTAATGGCAGGGAAAACTTCAAGTGCATTAAACAATTCCTCTTTCTCCGCTTCATCTTTTACATAAGTATCAATTAATAGTGAGTAGGTTTCACTATGAATGTTCTCCATCATAATCTGAAAGCCATAAAAGAATTTGGCTTCAGCATATTGTACTTCATTTACAAA
>DASVUQ010000202.1:0-10960 GCA_036386975.1 Flavobacterium sp.
TAATGTCTGTAAAATGTCTTCGCATGGCTAATCTTGTTTTTAAAATAAAATTAGTAAAAAGATGTGTTCACACGGTAGGATAGTAGCGGCATCCCACGCTTTTTTGCGTGGATAGAGCGAATAGCCGGAAACAGCTCCTGAAAAAGGCAATTTATTTTGAAGTAAACCGTGGATCTGTATCCATTATTGTCCCGCACTTGCTGCATGTTCTTAGGTCGGGCGAATTGTAGTAGTGCTGAAAATGGGGGAGAAAGTCTTTTTCGATATCGTGGAGTTCGAAATATACTTCGTGCAATTTGTGGTTGCAGTTGTCGCAGAACCAAAGCAAACCGTCTGTAAACCCTTTTCCTGCGCGTTTCCTTTCTATAACAAGGCCAATGGAATTTGCTGACCGTACGGGTGAATGCGGGGTTTTTGCAGGATGAAGGTATATGTCGCCTGCGTTGAGTATCATTTCCTTACGCTGCCCTTCGTCCTGGATGATTACTTTTATGCTGCCTTCAAGCTGATAGAACAGTTCTTCGGTTTCGTTATAATGGTAATCTTTTCGGGCATTGGGGCCGGCAACAATCATAACGATGTAATCGCCGGAGTCGGCATATATGTTTTTGTTGCCAACGGGTGGTTGCAGCAAATGCCGGTTTTCATCTATCCATTGGGTCAGGTTGAAGGGAGGTATAACGGCCATGGTTGTTATTTAAAAATGATTGCTGCCGGATTAAATATTTGCGGGATTTGTTTGGGGTCTTTATCATAAATTTCTATCGTCCCTTTTACCAGTACTACCTTGTCCTGGATTCCATCAAGGTTCATGTTTAGTTTTTCGAGGTGTTTGTTGGTTATAACTATGGTAAAGGTATTATTAGGATAGGCTTTATCTACATTAATATAATTGGTAAACTTGCCTTCTGAAGCCAACCGTAAGGAAGCAACGGTACCTTTTACCCAGACTTCTTTTCCTAAATTTTCTTTTGCTTGGGCAGCAGGAATGGTGTCCTGTGCATAAATAGTACATGCTAATAGTAGAAAAAGTACGGTGGTTATTTTTTTCATATTGTGGTTTCTTCCTGTAAAGATAAAGTTTGCAGGACAGAGAAAAAATTTCCTGCCGCTTATTTTGCTTCTTTTAACAAATAAATATACACCGGAAAGTGATCGCTAAAACCCACTTCTAAAGGTGTAGTCCGTTTGGGATATCCTTTATATTGGCCATCTGTCTGGATGAGGTATGATTTATTGTATATTCCTGCTTTCCAATATTTATAAGTTGAAAAACCGGGTTGGATTAGTGTTTCTGAAACCATGGTCTGATCAAAAATATCTCCGGCATCCCTGTGAAAAAGTGTGGCGTTGCCGTCTTTGGCCATTTGTTCGAACGGATTATATACCCCGAATTGTCGTAATTCTGATTTCTTTGCCTTTGCCCCTATTCCTTCTTTGATACTTTTGTTATAAGTTCCGTCGTTTAAATCCCCCATTGTAATGATTTTGGCATTGGGATTAATTTTATAAATGGAGTCCATGATTTTTCTGTTTAACCTTCCGGCGGCTTCTCTGTACGGGCTGCTTCTTTTTTCGCCTTCTGACCTGGATGGCCAGTGGTTAACAATGATATTAATTTCTTCGCCGTCGAGCAAACCTGTGACTAAAAGCTGGTCTCTGGTATATACTCTTTTATTTGTGGAAGCAATTTCGATTTTATCGTCTGTGTCTTCTTCTGTGTCTTCTTTTTTAATCTTTTTGTGGCGGCCTTCATTCGTGTAGATAATTAATGGGACATTGATATAACTGGTAGGTTTGAAATATTTTTTCCTATACAGTAAAGCGACATCAATACCACGCCAATCGGGAGAATCAAAGTGTACGATACCATAATCCAGATACACTAACTGCTGGTTTTTGACAAGGTCTTCCAGTACATTGCGATTTTCTATTTCACAAAGGCCAATTATAGAAGGTGGTTCTTTTTGCTGGTCATTGGTTCCTATTCCTGAAAGTACTTTCCCGAGATTATTAAGTTTTTGTTTGTATTTTTTAAGTGTCCATCCTTTTTGGGGCGTATATTCCTCATCATAGTTTTCTACATTATTTATGGTGTCGAATAAGTTTTCTGCATTATAAAAAGCAACTGTATGAATTTTGAATTTTTTCTCTTGGGCAATAGAGTCGGAATAAAATAATACTTCAAAGGCAATTATTAAAATTTTTATAGTTTTCATTATCTTGTTAATTTTTATAAAGTTAACAAAAATATTTGTAAGCATGACCTATTATTATTAGATAAAAGTTTACATTTACATTTATAAGAAGCCGATAGTCTCAATTTTAAACTATTTATTTATGAAAAAACTTGTTATTAATACACTATTTATAATACAAGTGTTTTTTGTTTTTGCTCAGGAAACAGCTATCGTAAAAGGAAAAATTATTGATGCTAAAACGCAAAAACCGATGCAAAGTGTTATTGCCTCTATACAAAACTCCAGTTTTACTGCTCTAACTAATGCAGAAGGTATATTCATCATAGAAAATGCTGTTACAGGAGCACAATTGCTAAAAATTAATAGCTTTGGATATGTACAGCAGTTATTACCCATTGAAGTAACTGAAGGTAAAGACCTTGATTTAGGGGTGATATTACTTGAGGAGGATTTGAGTGCAGAGCAACAATTAAGCTTAATTACTATTACAGAAAATGATTTGGGTGATGACAACAGTGGTTCTGAAAACACTTCAGGCTTGTTACAGGCGAGCAGGGATGCTTATCAGCAATCGGCTGCTTTTAACTGGGGACAGGCCAGGTTTAGAGTTAGGGGATTAGATAATGAATACGGAACTACTATGATTAATGGTATTATTATGAACAAAATATATGATGGCAGGCCACAGTGGGGGAATTGGGGCGGATTAAACGACGCTACCCGCAATCAGGAATTTACTTCTGGTTCGGCACCTTCTGATTATACTTTTGGTGGTATTTTAGGTGCTCAGGAAATCAATACAAGGGCTTCTGTGTACAGGCCTGGAACGAGGATTTCATTTGCTTCTGCCAATACTAATTATGATTTTAGGGCCATGGGGACACATGTCTCCGGAATGAATGCGAATGGATGGGCATTTGTAATTTCGGCAGGAAGAAGATGGGCCAAAGAAGGTTATTTTGAAGGCACTAATTATGCTGCCAATTCTTTATTTGCAAGTGTTGAGAAAAAATTATCTGACAATCACAGCCTTAATCTCACCAGTATTTATGCGCAGAACAGCAGGGGCAAGAATTCCCCTAATACACAAGAAGTTACTACTATAGCCGGAGATAAATACAATTCTTATTGGGGATGGCAAAACGGAAGGAAAAGAAATTCAAGAGTTAAAGATCTTGAAGAACCTATTATAATGTTAAGCCATTTCTGGAAAATAAATGAACGTACCAAACTTACCACTACGGCTTCGTATCAGTTTGGTTCCATAGGCAACAGCCGACTGGATTTTACAGGTGTGGACAATCCTGATCCTACGTATTACAAATTCCTACCCAGCTATTATTTATCACGGTATGATGACAATGGCGCCTATATTGGAAACTCTCCGGAAAATATGGAAGGAGCAGCATCAGCCCCTTTCTTAACCAACAGGCAAATTGACTGGGCTGCTATGTATGATGCCAACAGGTTAAGTGCAGACGGACAGAGTTATTATGTACTCTATGAAGACCGTACAGATGATAAACTGATAACGGCAAATTCTATTATAAACTCACAATTGTCTGATAATATAGTTCTTAACGCGGGAGGTACTTTTAGAAAACTAAAATCCCATAATTTTCAGAACTTAATAGATCTTTTAGGGGGTAATTATTTTAAAGATATTGACCCTTTTGGAACGCTGGACCAGCGACAGTCAGATCTGAATAATCCCGACAGGAATGTGACAGCAGGTGATACGTATGGCTATAACTATAATTTGCTGGCAAATACTATAGATGCTTTTACACAATTTAAGTTTACCTATAATAAAGTGGATTTTTATGTGGCCCAGACTTATATCCGGTCACAATATCAGAGAGAAGGCCTGTACCGTAACGGATATTATCCCACTAATTCTTTTGGCAAGAGCAGAAAAATAATTTTTGATAATTTTGGTTTCAAGGGTGGGTTAACCTATAAAATTTCTGGAAGGCAATTCCTAAACTTCAATGGCCTTTATCAGACCAAAGCACCATCGTTAAGAAATTCATTCCCCAATGCAAGAGTCAATAACAATGTTGTTGATAACCTAAAAAGTGAAAGGATAGTGAGTGCCGATGCTAGTTATATTATTCGATTACCTAATTTAAAACTTCGCCTTACCGGTTATTTTTCTAAAATCCAGGATGCAACGGAATCTTCGTTCTTCTTTGCTGATGGCGTTGGTGAGGGTGGCCTTTTTGTTGCAGAAACCGTAACAGGCCTTAACAAAAGGAACATAGGTGCTGAATTTGGTATGGAGTACCAGGTTACTTCTACTATAAAAGCTACACTGACTGGTGGATATGGCGAATTTATCTTTGACAGTAACCCAAATATAAAATACAATGTAGATAAATTCGCATCAGTTCCCGGTCAGAACCCAACAATTGATTTTGGCACTGCTTCTTTAAGGAGTTACAGGCAATCCGGTACGCCACAGCAAGCTGCTTCTTTTGGGTTAGAATACAGGGATCCTAAATTCTGGTGGATTGGTGCTAACATTAATTATTTAGCTGATAACTATATTGATGTCGCTCCCATTACAAGAACCGCTAACTTTTTTGTAGACCCTGCAATAGGCAATGGTGTCCCATTTACAGAAGCAACACCCGAAAGAGCCAGGCAGTTATTAAAACAGGAAAAATTTGATCCTTTTTACCTGCTTAACCTCACAGGAGGTAAATCATGGAGGATTAGTGGCAAAACAGTCGGTTTTTTTGCCAGTGTCAATAATGTACTGGATGTATCGTATAAGACCGGTGGATATGAACAGGCACGGAATGCGAACTTCAGAGAACTCAATCAGGATGTTTCCAGTGGGAACCGTTCGTTTGGCCCAAGGTATTTTTATGGGTACGGAAGGACCTATTTTGTAAATGCATACATTAATTTTTAATTTTACAATTATGAAAATCAACATACTACATACATTATTTGTTGTAGCTGCGCTGGTAGCTTTATCAGCGTGTACTAAAGATGATGATATTGAATTACCGGATTACGGTTCATTACTTTTTTTTGAGGATTTTTCGGATGCTACAGACAATACTCCTTTAAATACTACCGGATGGACTAATTTTGCAGAAACAGGAACTAAGGTTTGGTCTGAACAATCTTTTAGCGAAAATGGCTATGCAGAATTCAGTTCTTTTGGTTCCCGTGAAGCTGTAAATGTAGGCTGGCTTATTTCTCCTCCGGTTGATATGGATTTACACGAAGGGGAGAAACTTATTTTTCAGTCGGCGCAGAATTTCCTCAGATCAAGGGACAATACTCTGGAACTGTTAGTCTCTACTGATTTTGATGGTACTAACGTAACAGCGGCCAGTTGGGAACTGATACCGGTTATAACACCTACTCCGGATACAGAAAGGTACTTATTCATCGGATCCGGTATAATTGATTTATCTTCCTATACCGGCACGTTGTATTTTGCTTTTAAAGTAAGGGGTTCAGGAACGAATTCTAATTTAACCGGTACGTATCAAATCGATAACATCAGGCTTTTCTATTAATAAATAAAAATCGATATGAAATCAAAAGTTTTAAGATACGTTTTTTCTATAGCATTAGCGGCAAGCCTTACTACAGGTTGCATTAATGATGAACATACAGTACCGGAAAGTGGTATCGTTACCTACAATTTAACTGCTAATACAACCGTTGCAGCAGTAGTTGCCGCTTCGAGAGACATAGCAACACCATATATTGCAGACGATATTATTGAAGGATATGTTACCTCAAATGATGAAAATGGCAATTTTTTTAATACTATAACTTTCCAGACAATCCCAACAGACGGCTCTGCTCCTATCGGATTTAGTATTGCGGCTGAACTCAAAGCTTTTCAGAATGGGTTTACACCGGGAAGAAAAGTATTTATAAAATTAAAAGGGCTTTATACTGCTTATGTAGACGGCTCTTTAAAAATAGGGAGCCTGTTTGAAACCACCAGCATCGGAAGGATTGCGGCGTATAACTGGAGAAAACATATTTTTCTTTCTTCTATGGTAATTGACGAAAATAGTTTTGTACGAACTTTTACGCTCTTACAGGCTGCAACAGATGAAAATATCAATACTTTGATAGAACTGAACAATGTCCAATTTACAGACGGTTCTATGGCCAGGACCTATTATGACATCAACTCCGGAGGAAATGCAACAAACCATAATATTTCAGAGGTCAATGGCACTACATCACGTTTTTTAAGGGTAAGTAGATTTGCTTTGTTTTCTTCAGGAAAAGTACCTTCCGGCAGGGGCAAAATAAGAGGTATAATGAGCAAATACGGATCTGATTTTCAGTTCCTCATCCGTAGTGAAAATGATGTAAAACTGACTAATCCGCGTACTTATAATTTTGTGTCCAGTCTAAATGAAGGTTTCCAGACAGCTACGGTAAACCAAAAGATATTTACCAATTACCTGAATTTTGCTACAGCAGGAACAAAAGACTGGATTGTTAAATCGGGTAATTTTCTGGAAATGTCGGCTTTTGGCGGCAATGTAGAAAATAACAAATCGTATTTTATTATTCCGGTAAATATGACTGTGGCAAATACCTTTAGTTTTCAGGTCAAAGCACAATTTTATAATGGGTCGGCACTAAAAGTTTACAGGACGTTGGATTATGTACCGGGAATGAAATTAAGTAATGCCACATTGTTTGATATTACGACTAGCTTTTCTTTACCAAATGCCAATACCAGTACATTTGCTTCGGCGGGGACTTATACCATTCCGGCCAATATAACCGGAAACGGCTACTTTGTTTTTGAATATACTGGAACAAATTCAACTGCAGGCCCTGTTATTACTACAACGATTCAGATTGATAATATTGTTATTAATTAATTCAAGTTGCTAGTTGATTAAAGCGCCCATTGGTGCGAACGTACCGCTTAGGTACTTATGTAAATCAATTATACACTTTGGTTCACGAGCAGGTGGTCGCGATAGCAAAGGCTTTTATCCCGTATCAACAGCACCCATAAAAAAACCAGGACATAAACAACCTTTTATAATTGATAGGATAGAAATAAAAACTACAATTCATGTTACTTTAAGAAAGTACTAAACTTTTTTGTGCCGGTAGTTTTGATTTTTCTTCATAATTTACGCTATATTTAGGGTTAGAGCCGAAGACCTGTTTTATATTTCTGGCAGGGGTATTTTCTACAGATTTTCTTTTAGGTATTCTCTTTAATTTTTAGTAATCCTAAATCGCAAAGTATTTGTTTTTAATTCTTTTTTCCCTATTTTAACTTTAAACGAATGAATTTTCACTATTCCGGTATTTAACGATTTATAAATGAAGATACTATAGTGCAATTCTTTACCGTCATCATAGGCCTGGACATAGCGAGTATTAAGTAATTGTAGTTTATTTTTGGAATTCTTATTAAAATTTATTTTTAATTCTTCATTTTCAAAGTCTTTATTACATTCAACTACAATTCGTATCTTATCATTTATTTTATATTGCGTGTGGTCTGTCCACAATTTTACAATAATGCTTGTATCTCTATCTTCAATAATCCTTGACTCTATTTTGCTTTCTTTTCTATTATTTTCTTCAAATTCTGATAGTTCCAAATATTGTTTTTGCTTTTTAAGCTCCAAAGCTATTGAATCTGCTACCGAAGGTTTGATAATAGGTTCAGGAATTTTTAATTCTACAGAATCATTAAAAATCATATCAAATGCATTATTGTTGGACCAAATCTTCCCATTTGGTATTTTATAAATTCCATTAACTTTTGGTGTAAATCTATATTCATAGTATATTTATCTGACAACTTTCTCCCTTCAATATCTAATTTATAAGTTTTATTTTTATTTTACTTGTGTCAATCGGAATATTTATTGAATCAATTCCCTCATCATATCTCGCAACAATACCCATACCATCGTGGGAATAGAACAATTTTGATACTAAAATATATTTAGGTTTGTCAGTTTGTCCGTAGCTACTAATCATACACAAAAGAAAAAACATTATTTTAAATTTTATCTTTTTTACTTTCATCTTAAGTGTTTAAAAGTATTATTGTTATTTTTTTTCAGGATAATTAAATGGATCAAATGAAGTTGGTAAATCATATTTTTACGATCTGATAGCCTTTTCTGTAAATTTTCAATTGTACATTGCTTCACGTTTATAAAATTGCAATTGCTATGTAATGGCATAACATAATCTTCTGTTTCTGTTAATGTTAATGCTACTTTAAAAAAGTGCCAAAACTTTTTACTGCCGGTAGTTTTGATTTTTCTTCATAGTTTACGTTATATTTAGGGTTAGAGCCGAAAACCTGTTTTACATTTTTGGCCGGGGTTATATCATAATCATTGACTATGGTGGTACCAAGAAAAGTCAATTGCTCTAGTTTTGGCATATTTTCTACAAATTTTATTGAAGCCAGGTTTTTACAGTCCATAAGCCTTAAAACTTCTAATTCTTTAAGTTCGCCAACAGGGGAGAAATCTTCTAATTTCCAGCAAATATCAAATTCCAAAAACTTTAATTTGTTAATGCCCGAATATCTGAAATATCTGTCAGGCTCCTGACAGCAGCCAATAATATTGATTTTAAGTTTATTAATGTCCCGATACCTTTTAATGATTTTATTTTAGATCGGGTAATACTGAGACTTTTTAAGTTGGTTAAGCTACTTATCCTGGTCAGGTCTTTTTCGTCGAAATCTGAAATATACAAATGTTCTAAATTTGTATTATTTAAGGCTTATATATTAATAATATTTTTTTTTTGACCAGATACTTAAATTTAGGGAGTATAATGAATTTGGTAATTTTGAACAATCTAAAATAAAATTAGAATCTTTGTATAAAGGAATAACAAGGCCTTCGAGATTGGGCAGGTCATATATAAACGAGTTATCCCCCATTACCATAATTAAAAATATCTAAATTTTTTACATTTTGGAATTTTTGTACAAATTTTTGTAAAAATAAGTCATCAAATTTTCCGAACAACCTTATAGTATATTTGTTTTTTAGAAAATCAGGATTAATGTTCTCTAAATCTGATTCTGGTTCAACCATTAAATAGGGTGCTGTTTTAAAACCGGATAAGTACATAATTAAAATGGATCAAATGAAGTTGGTAAATCATATTTTTTTGCTATCTTTTTTGCTTCTTCAATAAACTTGTCTATTCCCGCTGTTGTCTTTAAGTCATATCTTCCCCCTACAGGGTTTACCCTGTTAAGCAATTTATGGATTTCTGTGCTGTTTTTTTTAGTTATATCCCCGCCGTATTTTTCTAAAATAATAAACTGTTCATACATTTCCCGTTCCAGTTTTGTAGAGCCTTTCATTTTATGGATAATTTCTGCACCCTCCTGAACCGTATGTGATAATTTGCTCGGGTTTTTTAAAGATTTATTAAATAATAGCCGTATTTATCTTTAATGAGTGATCTTTTTCAGGGTATATTTTACAAAAGTATCATCGTCATACTCTTCTTTTGTTTTGTAACGAAAGGTATTTCTATAATCAGTTTGGTTTAAATTCTTACTATGGAATGAATCAACTTCAAGATATGTTTCTTTATTTGGGTAGTACCTAAATTTTAAGCACCACTTATTATTTATAAAATAATCTAAACTATCTTTTTTATATAATCGTTTCTCCATTAACTCTCCTTTTGCATTATACAACTTTAAAGTATCTGTAAAATAACCATTTTCAGTTTTTATTTCATAATATAATTGGCTGTTATCGTGAAAATCTTTTTCAATACCATTACCGTTTTTAAAATAAGTTGAATAAATAATTTTCCCTTCCTTATCGTAGATTTTGTAAATACTGTCTCTTAAACCATTTTTAAAATATTCTTCTCGTGCTAAATATCTTTTGGACCGGGAATATCCCAAAGAATCATAGTGATAACATCTGTCCGAAACCCATTTTCCATTTTGTTTTCCGTTTTTAAAATATCCTTTTCTGTAACCATCTAAATCTTTAAGAGGATATCCATAACTACTTCCTATACAAGTATTTGTATCTACTTTGATTTTATTAAAAAAAATATATTCTTTATATATAGAATGTACTAATCCTAAGCATGGTGTTAGGTCTGATGATTTAACATAATTATTTGATTTACATGCAAATATTATGAATGTTAGTACAATCATAAGTCTATAAATAGTTTTCATAATCTTTTCTCATAATTAATATTTGATGATTAAGAAATCTAATACGTTGTTCTATACTTTTTCCAGCTTTGGCATCATATTCAGAAGGTGTATAATCCATAATATTTTTAGTTTTATTTTTTATGAAATAAAGATAATTAGAGATCATCTGTTGCCATTGTTCCAGCAAATATTGATAATAATCTTCAAAAATTTTTAACTTGTCTTCATATGTTACATAATATTGTTCATCAGGAGTAAACTCAAAAATTCTATTATTATTAATAATTTTTAGCTTTTCCATTACAGCTTTATTAGCATTTAATTTATCATCTAATTCTTTTTTGTAGTCGGTGTTAGCCTTTAATTGAGATTGTAGATGTTTTTTAAACTCGCTTTTAGAAACCACTTTTTCATCTATATTATATGAAGAATAAAATACCTCGACATCACTAGACCACTTTTGATCATTTCTTAGTTGAATCAGGCTGCCATTTTAAACCTATTAACCGGTTTTTCCCTCTCTATACCCTGGTGGGCTTTATAATGGTATTTATCAATCCATTTTTTTATG
>DASVUQ010000203.1:0-9978 GCA_036386975.1 Flavobacterium sp.
ATGCTCAAGACTGGTGTTTCTCATTAGAAAAATTATGTGGTAATAATCTTTTAATGTAAGGAATATCAGTCTTTTATCCTAATTTTTTATGTGTTAATTTATTCGTTTTCAGTTAATTGTAGTTTTTGTCATGTACTAAAAGTGACGGCGGTATTTTAAACCATTTCCCTACTGATGTGCTACAAGGAAGGTGTGATCATTTGATTGGCGTTTATGTAAGCCCGCTACAGGATATTCAGGCCAAAGACCTTAATAGTATAAAATCGGTTACGATACGTGCTTTTAATTTGCTGTCGGCCAATAGTAACCTGCAAAAATTCAACAATTGCGATTGGATTATTGCGCCGCAAGAGTTGTGTAGCTTTAGTACTTTTGAAACCAATAAGACGAAAATGGATGCCATTTTTGCTGTCGGATATGCATCGGCAAAACAATCATTTGAAGAATTACAAACGAAAGCGATCATTAAAAACTTATTTTCGTAAAAAACAGAATATGTCTATATTTGCAGCACGCAACTAAAAGCAATATAAACGAAGGAACGGGTGGCATCCGTACTTAAAAAAGCAAATAACTACGGATGAAATATAAAAGAATCCTTCTAAAATTAAGCGGGGAAGCATTAATGGGCGATCAGCAATACGGTATTGATCCTGTAAGGCTGGCTGAATATGCAGAAGAAATAAAACAAATCCATGACAAAGGTGTGGAAATAGCTATTGTTATCGGAGGCGGAAATATTTTTAGAGGAGTTGCGGGGGCCAGTAATGGTATGGACCGGGTGCAGGGAGATTATATGGGAATGCTGGCCACAATTATCAATGGTATGGCTTTACAGGGCGCACTGGAAGACAAAGGTATGCTGACCCGTTTACAAACCGCATTAAAAATTGAGGCTATTGCAGAGCCTTACATTAAGAGAAGGGCGGTTCGCCACTTAGAAAAAGGACGTATTGTGATTTTTGGTGCCGGGACAGGGAACCCTTATTTTACAACGGATACTGCAGCAGTCCTGCGTGGTGTTGAAATCAATGCAGATGTTATCCTGAAAGGGACACGTGTAGATGGTATCTATACTTCAGACCCGGAAAAAGACCCGTCGGCCACTAAATTCGATTATATTTCTTTTGAAGATGTTTTAAAAAAAGGGTTGAATGTCATGGACACTACAGCATTTACGTTAAGCCAGGAGAACCAGCTTCCGATTGTTGTTTTTGACATGAATAAGAAAGGGAATCTGATCAAGATTTGTAATGGAGAGAATATAGGTACAGTAGTTGATGTATAATTTTTAGACAGCATAGACTTCTTAGATTGCCAAACAATCTAACGATCTAACGATCTAATAATCTAATGATTAAAGAAATGACTGAAGAAATTAATTTTATATTGGAAAGCACAGAAGAATCAATGAATGGTTCTATCGCGCATTTAGAAAAAGCATTTTTAAATATCCGTGCCGGAAAAGCATCACCAGCGATGTTAGGCAGTGTTTTTGTGGAATATTACGGATCACAAACGCCACTATCACAAGTATCAAAGATTAGTGTGCCGGATGCCAGAACAATTACCTTACAGCCGTTCGAAAAGAACATGCTGCATGCTATTGAAAAAGCTATTATGGTAGCCAATATTGGTTTTAACCCGATGAACAATGGGGATGTGGTTATTATCAGCGTTCCCCCTCTTACCGAAGAGCGGCGCCGTGAACTAGCCAAACAGGCCAAAGCCGAAGCGGAAGATGCTAAAATAGGGATCAGAAATTCCCGTAAAGAGGCGAATACGGAAATTAAAAAATTAGAAAAAGAAGGGACATCCGAAGATATTTGTAAATCCGCAGAAGATGAGGTACAAAACCTGACTAATGCGTTTATCAAAAAAGTAGATGAACTCTTGATAGCAAAAGAAGCAGAGATTATGAAGGTTTAAAAAATGTATATTTGTATTCCGCCTTACCACAATATAAAGTTTTGTGATAAGGCGGTTTTTTTATTGCTACTTTTGTCCATATTTTTTACCAATGAAAAACCTTTTGCTTGTTGTATTGTTTTTTTGTTATACTGCTCATGCCCAGTTTCGTGTAGTTGGTATTGTAAAAGACCAACAAACCAACAAGCCATTAGCTTTTGCTACCATTACAGCAACAAATGGTGCAAAGGATATTACTGATACGGATGGGAAATTCAATATAGAAAGCACTACTGAATTGCCATCGCTTACTTTTTCTTATTTAGGTTATAAAACACAGTCTGTTGCTATACAAAAAGAAAAATATTATTATTCAGTCACTTTATCTCCCGTTGCAGCACAGTTAAATAACATTGTAGTAAATAAGGAAGATACTATTGCAAACGCTATTATAAAGAAAGTTATCGCTGTAAAGGACAACAACAATCCTGAAAAGAAACTAAAAAGCTTTCAGTTCAAAGTCTATAATAAATTGGTAGTTACGGCGAATCCTGATTCTATCAGTAGCCAGGTAGATTCGGTTTTCATAAAAAAGCGTAATAAATTACAATTTTCAAAAGTAGATTCTTCCGGGTTTAAATTCAAAAAGTTAATCAGTTTACAGCATCTTTTCCAGACAGAAAAAGTGTCACAATTTCAATTTTTAAAACCTGATCTTAAAGAAACGATCTTGGGGATTAAAATGTCAGGATTTGACAAACCGGTATATGAAATCGTTTCATTTCACCTTCAGTCTTTTACCGTCTATGATTCAAAGTATGAACTTTTCGAAACCAAATATCCCAGCCCTGTAGCAAGTGATGCTTTTCGTAATTACAATTTCAGGCTTCTGGATACATTACTGGTCAACCATCGGAAAACATTCCTTATTCAGTTTAAACCGCAACGAAAACATTCCAAAGATGGCTTACAAGGCATACTTTATATCGATCAGGAAAATTATGCTATTGCAAAAGCTATCTTCCGTCTTACTACTATTTTAGATATCACGTCTAAACATGAGTTTGAATTTTTAGACGATCAAGAATTATGGTTTCCTACTATTAAAGATTTAAAAGTGGTAAAAGGCAAAAACCAACAAGACATTACCATACTTGGAGAAACTTTTAAGTTTGATGCAGAGGAAGATACAGCACAACGAAAGAAGCAGAATTCAGATTTTACTTATTTACAATCCAGGTCGTATTATTTTGATAAGCAATACGATATTCCTATTCAGATAAAACGGGCAGGTATGGCTGTGGAGATCAGACCGGACGCCATTAACAAAAAAGAGGATTTCTGGAGCATATACAGAAAAGACACATTAGATCCGAGGAGCCAAAAAACGTATGCCGGGTTAGACAGTATCGCCAAAAAAGAGAAAGTAGAGAAAAAACTCCTTATTGGGCGGCGAATCCTTAAGGGCTATTTACCGTTAGGAATATTAGATGTTAATTTAAGGTATTTGATAAGTTTTAATAATTATGAAGGTTTCCGGTTAGGTTTTGGAGGGGTGACTAATGAGCGGTTTTCTGACATTTTAAGGATTGAAAGCTATACTGCTTACGGTACTAAAGACGGTAATTTTAAATATAATCTGGGAATGGCAGTCCGCGTTGGCAAAACATCAGGCACATGGATTGGTGCCGCTTATACGGACGATATTCGTGAAATAGCCAGTACGGCCTTTGCTATTGACAAACGTTCTTTTAGGATATATGATGCCCGGCCGATCAACCTTAGTACGTTTTACGGTTATACCACCTGGCGTGGCTATATTGAAACTAAAATTATTCCCAAAACGGAAAGCTTATGGCAATTATCATATACTGATGTAACACCAAAATTCGATTACCTTTACAATCTCAATGGTAAGCTGTATAATAATTATTCAATGGCTACTGCCATGGTTTCATTACAATGGAACCCTTTTAGTGAGTATATACAAACTCCGGACGGAAGAATAGAAAGCGAAAAAAAATATCCGCGTTTTACCTTTCAGTTCACTAAATCACTTCCTGGAATAAACAATAATGATTTTAATTTTGGTAAAATAGATTTCCGTACCGAATATTCAAAACAATATATGAACGGTCAGAGAACTAATCTTTTATTACAGGCAGGTTATGCTTTCGGGGAGCTTCCTTTAACCCATTTATATAATACTTCGCCTAATAATTTAACAAAGGATAATATTTTACAGCGGGTTACACTTTCCGGTAAGAACAGTTTTGAAACGATGTTTTTTAATGAATTTTTTTCCAATAAATACATCGCTTTTCATTTTAAGCATGCGCTACAACGTGTAAAAATTGCCCGCAAAATAAAGCCTTCTTTAGTACTTGTTTCCCGAATGGCATTTGGAGGAATGGATTATCCGGAGCGGCACCTGGGCATTACTTATAAAACACTTAACGAAGGTTTCTTTGAATCAGGGATAGAACTGAACCGGATTTATAAAGGGTTCGGATTATCCGGTTTTTATAGATACGGCCCTAACCAATTGTCGCGTTTTGAAGATAATATTGCGATAAAAGTAAATTTTAATCTGGATCTCGGGCTTTAATATCAAAAATTAATCAATGGCTCGACACTAGTTTTAGTCCAATGATGGAAGCTATGAGCGTAGTAATAAAAAACATCCGCCAAAAATCTGCCGGTTCTTTAAAAACCAGTATTCCCACAATTACCGTTCCCACAGCACCAATTCCTGTCCATACCGCATAAGCAGTCCCGATAGGTAATGTCTGCGTTGCTTTGTATAGCAGCAGCATACTCATGATTAGGCATGCAAAAAACCCGGCAAACCATAATGTGGCGGTAGTGCCGGAGGCTGTCCTTGCTTTCCCTAAACAGGTAGCAAACCCTACTTCAAATAGCCCGCCTATAATTAATAGTATCCAATTCATAAATTAGGTAAAAAACCTGCCAGATCCAACGATATAACAGGTTATAATAAATCAAATATATTTAAATTTTCTGAATTTACGGTTTTATGATCAGCACAGAAGGGACGTTACTCAGCCAGACACTTTGGGAATCCAGTAACTTTTTCCAACTATCCAGGCTAATCAGCATAATATCCTGTTGCTGTAAAAACTCTTTTTTCATAACCCTGTCTGTCATAATAGAAATGTTTTCGGAGAATTTTTCCTCTACAGCGGCAATCCTATCTTTGATGATTTTATTGTTCAGGGCATCGCCACCTGCATCAAGGACAATCACTTGTGAATTGTTGTTTTTCATTAGCTTTTGTGCATAATCAATTAAAAAAACATCTTTTTTGCCGAAAACAGGAACAAAAACAGCATCCAGGTTTTCCAGGTTCTTATCTACCAGGATTCCTACAGGCATTTTGGTTTTAGCTACAATCTGTCTGATCCTTTCGTCAAAAGGGGAATTCTCAAACAGCCCTTCTTTACCGGTAAATTTGTCGATAAGCCTGTCAGGATTAATAATACGGGTGGTATAACCCAACACTTTCCCCAGTAATGTCCCTTCAAAAATAGACTGTCCCAAACCGACAAGTACTAAATCATAATCACCTTTATTGGCAATTTCCACAATATCTGAATCAATATCATACGAAGCTTTAAACAAAGTAATAATTTTTTGGTTCAGCTGTTCCGACTCCGTTACAACAGGTTCAAAGTTAGTTTTCTCCCTTTCCTCAAGGTTAAAAGCGTGAAGTTCGTTACTTAGCGTCAGGTGCATTGCAGTAATAATAGACTCCCTGGCTTCTTTTTTTACAAAAGCATTGGCCAGTCGTAACAACGATATGCCCCTTTCCGGATTTCCGAAAGAAAACAGGATTTTAAATTTTTTATTGTTTTTGATGATTTCCGGAATAATCTCATCTCTTGTTTTAAATATATAATTGATCAGGTCCAATGCCGGCCCCGTCATAAAAGTAGTCACAAGCGCCATGATCACCATCATAGTAAAAATTTCAGGCGATAGCACTTTAAGGTCCAAACCAATATTAAGTACGATAAGTTCCATAAGGCCCCTCGTATTCATCAACGCACCAATAGTTAAACTATCACGCCAGCTCTGGCCGACAAATTTTGCAGCAATAGCACTTCCCAAAAATTTACCTACAACAGCAACAATAATAATGATCCCGGTAATTTTCCATAATTCCGGATCATTAATTAATCCTATCTGCGTGCGTAAACCTGTAAATACAAAAAACAACGGCAGGAGCAGGATTACAGCAACATCTTCTACTTTTTCAATAAAAATAGCACGGAACTTTGCATTCTCAGGCATGATCGCCCCGGCCATAAAAGCACCGAATAACGCATGAATACCAATAACTTCAGTAGTATAAGCAGAAACAATAAGTGTCAATAAAAAAATCGCTACTACAGGTTTACTTAAACTCTGCCTTGAATTCTTAAGTTCACCCACCCTTTTTAAGAAAGGCCTTACCACTTTCAGCATTAAAAACACATATCCTATAGCCAGTGCAATAACATATAAGGAACTCACCACACTACCCGCTTTGACAATAGCAATGACTATGGCCAGTATACACCAGGCCGTAATATCATCGGCAGCGGCACATGTAATCACAATAGTGCCCAGTTTCGTTTTATGGATACCCCTTTCCTGGACAATCCTCGCCAGGACAGGAAACGCCGTAATACTCATGGCAATACCCAGAAAAAGTGCAAATGACAGGAACTGTACCCCTTCCGGCGCAAATTGCAGGTACATAAAATAAGCAAGCGTAATTCCTAGTGTAAACGGAAAAATGATACTGGCATGGCTAATAACAACAGCATCATTCGCCTTGTTTTTTAAGGCTTTCAGGTCCAGTTCCATCCCAATAACGAACATAAAAAGGATCAGTCCGATCTGGCTCAGGAATTTAAGGTTACCCATAGAGGCTGCCGGGAACAGACTCGCAGAAAATTCAGGAAAATGCATCCCCAATAACGAAGGCCCGAGCACAATTCCTGCAATCATTTCACCAATAACAGAGGGCTGCCCGATCTTTCTGAAAATCCACCCAAAAAACCGGGCCACCAATATTATAGTTATTATCTGTAACAATAAAATAGCCAAAGGTTCCTGTAAGCTATGCGATATAGAACTTAAAAATTCCTTCCATTGGTTATTATCAGAAGTGCTTTCCAGGATATTTCGGCCTGATTCTAAAACTTCGCCTTTTGTGATAATCCAGTACACCAGGGCAGAAAACCCTCCAGTCATCAGGATGTAAAAAATAGAATTTTTATATTTTTTCATTACTATACGTTATAATTTCAATGAGGTCTTAAAAATAAGGCCAAATGTATTATTATTAATTCATAAATTATTGTACATATACAAGCGCCACCATGAATTAACAGTTTATTAATAAAAACTGCCATGCCTTTATAGTATAATCCGGGAGCTATTCCTGTTATTCATTGCAAGTCCTCGCAAAAAATGATATTTTTATTACTTTAAACAAAGCTTCCTCCGGTCGCTTCTTTAAAATATAAAAATCAATCATTTTTTCCTCCGGGCTTTCCATTGCTATCAGGGCTAAAAACTACCAATACTATAGAAAAAAAATTATATTTGCATTACTATTTCATGCTACGGCCTTAAGAACAGCTTAAAGCCCAAACGTAACTAAAATAACGTAAATTGCAATTAATGAAACACACAAAAGTAAAAGACTTATTAAGCAGTACCAAAACGCTTCAGGAAGTAAATGCAAAAGGCTGGGTCAGGACTTTTAGGAACAATCAGTTCATCGCTTTAAACGATGGTTCAACCATACACAATATCCAGTGCGTAGTCGATTTCGAAAACACACCCGAAGCAACGCTAAAAAGGATTACTACCGGGGCTGCTGTTTCCGTAACAGGAGAATTGGTAGAGAGTAAAGGCGCCGGACAAAAATTTGAAATCCAGGTTACACAACTTGAAATCCTGGGAGATTCCGATGCAGAGAAATTCCCGATGCAGCCTAGAAAGCATTCCCTGGAATTTTTGCGTAAAAATGCCCACTTACGCGCACGTACCAATGCTTTTGGCGCCATCATGCGGGTACGCTCGGTTTTGTCTTTTGCAGTACATCAGTACTTTCAGGAAAAAGGATTTGTATATGTAAATACGCCTATCATTACCGGTTCTGATGCCGAAGGTGCGGGCGAAATGTTTAAAGTAACCGCTTTGCCATTTGATGATACCCCCAGGACCGAAGACGGAAAAGTAAACTATAAAGAAGATTTCTTTGGTAAAGAAACCAACCTTACCGTTTCGGGTCAGCTGGAAGCAGAAACCTTTGCCATGGCTCTAGGCCAGGTGTATACCTTCGGCCCTACTTTCAGGGCAGAAAACTCCAATACCTCACGCCATTTGGCCGAATTCTGGATGATCGAGCCCGAAGTAGCCTTCAATGATCTCGATGATAATATGGACCTTGCCGAAGATTTTATTCAGTATGTCGTAAAGTATGCACTCGATAAATGTCAGGACGACCTTAAATTTCTGGAAGGCCGTTTGCTCGAAGAAGAAAAACAAAAACCCCAGGCAGAACGAAGCGAGATGACGTTGCTGGAAAAACTAAATTTTGTATTAGAAAACAACTTCAAACGCGTATCATACACAGAAGCGATTGCTATTTTAAGAGAATCAACACCAAATAAAAAGAAGAAATTCAACTATATCATAAATGAATGGGGAGCCGATTTGCAATCGGAACACGAAAGGTTCCTGGTAGAAAAACATTTTAAATGCCCGGTCATACTATACGATTACCCTGCCAATATCAAAGCGTTTTATATGCGTTTAAATGAAGATGGCAAAACAGTACGTGCGATGGATATTTTATTCCCTGGAATAGGCGAAATCGTAGGAGGTTCTCAAAGAGAGGAGCGTTATGACGTCCTGGTCGAAAAAATGGAAGCACTCGGTATTGATAAAGAAGAATTATGGTGGTACCTGGACACCAGGCGATTTGGTTCTGCCGTACACTCCGGCTTTGGATTAGGATTTGAAAGGCTGGTGCTTTTTGTAACCGGGATGACCAATATCCGTGACGTCATACCGTTTCCAAGAACACCCATGAATGCCGAATTTTAGAAAATTTGTTTTCTTTGTTTAAAGTTTAAAGTTGTTGACAATGCTACAGCTTTAAACTTTAAACCTTAAACTTTAAACTTTAACAAAATAAATGCTAAAGCAATTTTTAAATTTAAAATTATCACAAAAATTATCTCCACAACAAATACAGTTGATGAAGCTAATTCAATTGCCTACGCAAGCATTCGAGCAGCGGTTACTCGAAGAAATGAACGAAAACCCCGCGCTGGAAGCAGGAAAAGAAGACGAGTACGAGAAAGATGAGTTCGAAAATGAAGACTACGACGATTATGATGATGCGGAGTCAGACAGGATAGAGGCCGAAGACATCAATATCGATGAGTACCTTAGTGATGATGAAACGCCCGATTATAAAACACAGGCCAATAACTATAGTGACGACGATGACGATCGGGAAACCCCTTTTGCGGCACCGGTCAGTTTTCATCAGGACCTGATTAATCAACTCAATACTTTTATACTTAATGACGAAGAGCGGGAAATTGCTGAATTTCTTGTAGGCAGTATCGATGATATGGGTTATATCCGCAGGAGCATCCCGGATATTGTCGATGATATGGCTTTTACACAAGGCATTTATACTGATGAAAAAACAGTCGAAAGAATGTTACTGGTTATCCACGAACTCGAACCGTCAGGCGTTGGTGCCCGCGACCTGCAGGAATGTTTATTGCTACAGCTCAAACATAAAACGCCCACAGAATATGTTGCTTTAGCCATAGATATTGTAGAAAACCAATTCGATGCCTTTACAAAAAAGCATTACGACAAGCTGATCCAAAAATACAATGTATCGAATGAACAGCTCAAAAAGGCCGTACAGGAAATAGAAAAATTAAACCCGAAACCCGGAAATTCCTTTACAGGAAACAATAAAGTAACCGAAAATGTAGTCCCGGATTTTGCGATCCGGATTGTCGA
>DASVUQ010000204.1:0-13467 GCA_036386975.1 Flavobacterium sp.
GTAGTTCTTCCTGTGACAGCGGGAACGGGTCGGTGCCGGCGTTAACCTGCTGCTGTAGGCTGCTGCGGGTGGCACTGTTCATTGCAAGGGCCTTCCATCCGGTAGCTATTGCCCTGCCAAAGACATCGTATTGTGTTACCAGCGTACCTTGTTCGCCGGTGCCATACGGGGAGTAGGCCGGGCCGGTAGCCACCGGGCGGTCCAGGCGGTCATACACCATATACTCCCATTGCTTGCCCGGCACCTTCTTTGCTGCCAAACGGTTACGGCTGTCGTATTGGTATTGGTAGCACAGCCCGTCGAGGATGGCTTGTGTAATGATGCCTGTAGCTTTGGGCGGGAGCACATAGGTCTGGTTACCGTAAATATCATAAATGTAATAGGTGTCGTGAGCGGTACCGTTGTAGGTACGTTTTAAGACCACCCGGCCTTCTTTGTCCTTAAATTCTTCGGTGGTATGGTCGGTACCTGAAGTCCAGTTCTCATCTTTGGTAATGGTTTTATAAAGTTGCCCGGCACTGTAAAAACCGCGGTCGGAGAGGTTAATGGCATATAAGCCTTGCGTAGCATCCCATGTAGTAGTGGCATCAAACAGGCGTACTTCATTTGCGGTATTGGCCTGGTATTCCATTTTTATGGTATGGCCGCTACCCAGTACCCAGTCGTTGCCGGGTGCTGCCTGTTGTAGTACGCGGTTGAGTGGTGAGGCTTCGAACTGCTTCTCGCTATAAGGGTTGGTCGTGGCTTCTACCGGGTTGGGGTTGCCGTTACGAATGCTGCTCGGAGTACCGTAGTAGGAGGTGACTTCGGTCAGTGCGGCAGGATCAAAATTAAGTGATGGGGTGCTACTGGCATAAGGCAGGTATTCTTTGGCGGGGCGGCCAAAGACATCATATTCGATATGGGTCACAATGTCTTTACCGGTATTCGATTGCTGGTGTCCTTTTTGTTGTATGGGCCGCCCCAGGCCATCAAAATAAGTGATGTCTACCTTAGCTGTTGCCGGATCCAGTGTGGGGACAACGGTTTCGGTGGCAATTTTATAGGTGGTAGTTTTGATATAATTCTGGTCCGTGTTCTGGCACAGGGCCAGCGCGGGGAGCAATAGTAAAAATAAATAGTACTTTTTCATCTTTTGTTAGTTTTGTGTTTGGTAGTGGTATTACTTTGCAAAAACGCATAGCGTAGTTGTTTATCACTATTACTATAAAAATGCTGTATGAAAATAAATATGGCTAAAAGTAAAAAAAATAATTTTCTTTCAAAATTTTCTATAATTGAATTTTAAAACTTTAACATATCTGACAAAACATGCTGTAGAAATGTTTTTAACATCAAATTTTGTATCATTTACATGGGTTATAAAAAAATTGAATTTTTCTTTCCTAACTCCCTAAATCTATAAAGTTGTTTAAATGCTAATACTTCATTGCGATTAGTAAAGCTACAGGAAGATTAATGCATCATCAAGTTATATATTTATTATTTTTATTTAATGCCAATAGGCTAATTTTATTTGAATAATCTAATTGATAATTAATTTTATTATAGCATCATCTTTCTTGAAAAGGAGTAAAAAATCTTCATTGGAAACGCTATAATAATTACATTTACAAAAATTTTATGTCATGGTATTAAGCAGGTTTTGGCTGGCTATTTTTATTTCTTCAATAGTATTTGTGGTTTTTAGTTTATTTTCCGGAAACAGTTATACGATTGATTTTATACTAAATGGGCAAAAAGGGGACCGTGTACTTATCTCAGAACAATATATCGAACAGGTTCCCGCTGTTATTAGAGATAGTATTGACAAAGCACCGGAGAAAACGATAGTGATCAATAAAAACCTTTTGGATGCCGATACTACTTATGTTTTTAAAAGTAAGACCGTAAAAATATATAGTGGTGTACAAGCTGCTGATGGCCTTTTGCCTACCTGTAAAAACACGCTTTTAGACCTGATTCTTCCGTTGATAGCGTACCTGGCTTTTTTCTGTGGATTAATGCAATTATTAATTGATTCCGGTGCTTCTGAAAAATTAGCCCGATTATTAAGCCCTGTTTTTTCTAAAATATTTCCGTCAGTACCTAAAAACCATGAGTCCATATCGTATATGACCTTAAATTTCGCCGCTAACTTTTTAGGTCTGGATTCTGCTGCGACCCCGTTTGGGTTAAAAGCCATGCAGAGCTTACAGGAAATTAATCCCGAAAAAGACAAAGCAAGTGATGCCCAGATTATGTTTATGTGTCTGCATGCAGCGGGACTGACTTTGATCCCCACTTCTATTATTGGGTACCGGGCTGCCGAAAATGCCAGTAATCCAGCTGATGTAATGTTGCCTTGTATCATTACCTCATTTATTGGTACTATTGCTGCTTTTTTGATTGTTGGGATCAAACAGCGAATTAACTTTAAAAGTGCTTCACTGGTTGTCGCTTTGATAACATTACTGGCTGCTATTATTGGGCTGCTTTTTTATATTAATCAACTGGACCTGGTAGAAAAGAACTTTTTTACCTCTAACCTCTCCGGTTTAATGCTGGTGGCTATCATTGCCTTTACATTAGTATTTTCTTTTATTCACGAGAAAAAGTTTACTGCACTTAACACCACTATTTTTGATGCTTTTGTAACCGGAGCCAATAACGGCCTGAAAACGGGTGTCATTATATTTCCTTATGTGCTAGGTATGTTGGTTGCAATATCTTTTTTTAGGAATAGCGGCCTTTTTGAAATTATCAGCAATGGCATATCTTTTCTCTTTTCTAATATCGGTGTGAGTAAAGAAGTTACGGACTCGTTACCTGTTGCAATGTTAAGGCCTTTTAGTTCGGGCGGTTCCCGTGGGTTTATGATTGATTCGATGCGTACTTTCGGCCCTGATTCTTTTACCGGCCGGTTAAGTTGTATCTTTCAATGTAGTGCAGAAACTACGTTTTATGTCATTGCCGTTTATTTTGGAAGTGTCAGTATTAAAAACACCCGATATACTTTAGGGATTATGCTCCTGGTGGATTTAATATGTGTTATTACCGCAATTTTAGTGGCAACATGGTTTTTTTAATATAAAAGTGATTTAAACTTTTACCTGTTAATTTCTTAAGATAATTAATAGCTGGGTAATAAAAAAAATAGCTCATGAACAAGCTTATAAAGCCTATTCATGAGCTATTGCAGTTAAGACAGATTGTTTGTTATAATAATCTATATGTGTTTTGATTATTACCTCAGGGACCACTACTATTTAAATGATATCTCGGATAAAAGAACATTATGATTACTAACAATACCATATTTATCAAATAGGTTTAGCTTAATCAATGGGTCTTTGTCTTTATAGAAAATTTCAATTAAACCAATATTATTCTGTATAATAACATTCCCAATCCTGTTTTTATTAGGTTCAGTACTCGTCCATGTTTGGGTTATTCCACTTGAGGTAACATCATATAATGGGTATGTTTTATCTGTTTTCATTTTTGAAATTTCACCCCAATGAACATCCCCCGAAATGAATATCACACCATTGGCTTTGGTTTTTTCTATCAGATCAATAAATTTTGCTTGTTCATGAGGTAAATTTGTCCAGGACTCATACCCGTTATACTCATGTCCGAATTGTAAACTGGAGGCAATAATCCGGATATCTGCTTTTTTTGCCAATTCGTTTTCTAACCATTTCCATTGATTTTTTCCAAGTAGCGTACTATCTTTTTTAGTATAGGGGATATAATCATTTTTATACGCTGGATTTTTAGGTTCATTTTTTAATAAATCATCTCTAAAGGTCCTAGTATCGAGCATAATGATCTGGAGCATTTTGTCTCCTATTTTTACATATTCGGAACCATAAATGCCTTCATGGGTCCTTCTTTCAGAGTCTTGAGGGACTTCCCAAAAGTTCATAAAGATTTCTTTAGACTCTTTTTTAAAAGGATAGTGCCTTCCTTTGTCATTTTCCCCAAAATCATGATCGTCCCAAACCGATAAAATTTTAGTGCTTTTTTTTAATTCCTGAAATTCAATTTTGGACGCTAATTTGGCATATTTACTCTTTAATACATTCATGTCCCGCGTATCTCCATAAATATTATCCCCAAGATAAATAAATACATCCGGATTGAGTTTCACGGCATTTTGAAGCATAGGCTGCTCTTTTTCTTCATGTGCACAAGAACCAAATACGATCCGGAAACTTTCATGAAGCGGAGTAACCTGAACCTCATTTTTTTGGGCAGTACAAAAGATACTACTGGTAAATAATAAAAGTTGCGTTATTACTACTATTTTATTAAAATTTTTCATCGTTCTTTATTAAAAATTATCCCACCAAACTTTATTATTGATATTATCTCCTCCGATTGCTTCTACTGCAGCATTAAGGTTTTCAGCATTTACCGATTGTTCTATACTTGGATACATAACCCTTCTGGGTACTCTACCGTTATTTCTAGCTCCGGGCCCGGCTTGAATAAAACTTGGTTTTCCGGTCCTTTTCCAATCGATCCAGGCTTCTATACCAGTATGGTATAAAGCCAGCCATTTCTGTACATACAGCACATCATTTGTGGCGCTATAGGGTGCAGTTGTGGTCAAATAATCTGCAGGCATGGGAACATTCCATTGATTAAATGATGCTTCGACTGCGGTATTGTAATATCCCTGTGCAGTTCCGGTAGAAATTATGCCCCGTTGGTGGGCTTCGGCCAATAAGAAATTTAACTCACTATAGGTTATAAATATCGAAGTTATTTTATTTTTAGTATAAAAATAATCTTCGGCCCTTCTGGAGTATTGTGTCGGTTCTCCGATTTGATCTAAGGGAAGGCCCGGTTGAACACCCCTGTGGTTACTGGTCCCGGCGATTGGATCTATCCATTCCTCCAGACGCGGGTCATTATTAGTGATTAATGTATTTACTAAATGGGTGGAAGGCATAACAATATTATATCCATACAGTCGGTTTACTCCATCACTCATAGGAGAAATGTTTGGAAAAACACCGGTGTACTTATAATCCGCATTATCTGCATTTGATTCAAACAGGGGATAAGTTGCCGGGTTCGAAATGATCTCATTTAGTTTTGTAGTTATAACAATTTTATTAGAAACACGCATTAAAAATCGTACATGAAGCGAATTACAGAATTTTTTCCATTTCAGCATAGAACCATTATATAATAAATCACCTTCTATTGATTTGTTTGTTTCAATAATAGCATTGGCAGTAGTCAAATTCTCAAATATTTTTGTATAAATTTGTTCTTGAGAATCATATACCGGTTTCAAAATTCCTTCCTCTCCTCTGGATGCTTCTGAATAAGGTACATTACCATATGTATCCGTGATAACACTAATTACATAAGATTCCAGAATCAGGCAAACGGCCTCGTAATTTTTATCATTTAAAACAACTGCTTGTTTCTTGATATCATTGATGTCATTTAGCCATTTATACATATCCCAGAAACGGCCACTAGCTCCCCAATCGTATATGTCAAGGTCGTTGTATTCATAGCTTCCACCGTATTGAGCCAGAATATCCCCAAAGTCAAAAGCATTTGACACATTTTCATTTGCCAAATTAAAAATAACATTGGGCAATAGTGTTTTAGGTTGGGCCGCAGTGGGCTGGTTCTTGTTGGTGTTGATTTCTTCAAATTGATCGGTACAAGAAATAGAAATACTTACTAATAGAACGAATGTTATAAATTTTTTCATGATTGTTTTTTTTAAAATGAAACATTTAGTTTTACACCATAGCTTCTTGAGGACGGAAGTTGCATTACTTCAAACCCGGGTAATAATGTTCCTCCACTCAAAGATTGAGTTTCAGGGTCGATATTAGGCACATCTGTCCAAAGGGCCAGATTGTTCCCTACCAGGCCAATGCTTATATCCTGAACGTTGGCAGCTTTAATTAACGTTTGTGGAAATCTGTAGTTCAAACTTACTTCCCTTAGTTTTACATAGGAAGCATCAAATGCATTCGCTTCAATATTATCACGACGGAAAGCATTAGAATAATACCAGTTTTCGGCACTTATCCTTGTTGTATTGGGACTGTATGAACCATCCGGGTTTTGTACCACACCTTCTCCAATAATCCCTGTTTCCCTACCTGGCAATGAAACGGCAAGAATGCCACTTTCCATACCGATTGCATTAGTCATTGAATAAATTTTCCCACCGTGCCTAACATCAAATAAGGCATTAAGAGTTACATTTTTATATCTTAAATTTGTAGAAAGGCCCAGCATCCAGTCCGGGTTGTAGTTCCCTATTTTTTTAATTTTGGTATCTAAGATTGGAGAACCGGTATTATCAAAAACAATTTGACCATCAGGGCTTCTAAGATATCCTCTCCCATACATATCTCCCATTCTTTCCCCTACACGGGCTTCTACAGTTCCATCATTTGGGCCTTTTGCAATAATATAACTGCTGATCCCTTCGGTTAGTTCTTTTACCACTCCTCTGTTTTGAGTAAAATTGGCATTTATTGACCATTCCAGATTTTCATTTCTAACAGGTGTGATCCCTAAACCAATTTCAATACCTTTATTCTGAATTTTTCCTGCATTTACCAGGCTTGATGTTGATCCTGTTGCTTGTGAAACATCCAAACCTACAATCTGGTTTCTAGAATTTGTAATGTAATAACTGGCATCTAATGTTACTCTTTTATTGAACAACTGTGCTTCAACACCTACTTCATAGGAGGTGGCAATTTCAGGTTTTAAATTGCTGTTTAAGATTATATTTGGATTTGTCAATGTACCCGCTAAAGCTCCGTTTTCATACGTTTTTATCAAACGGTACGGATCAGTGTCGTTTCCTACAGACGCAGCATTGGCCCTAAACTTTAAAAAATCTATATTTTTATTCATTTCAAATAAAGAAGTAGGAATAAAACTCAATGAGGCCGAAGGGTAGAAGTAGGAATTGTTATCTGCCGGAAGGGTAGAAGACCAATCGTTCCTGGCAGTTATATCTAAATAAAGATAGTTTTTATAACCCATATTTGCCATTCCATAAACACTGTTAATACGTTTTTTATAAATATTCCTGGATTGGATCGGCATAACATTCATGTTCTGTAAATTGTATATCCCGGGAATACTAATTCCCTGTCCTTCAATCTTACCTTCAGATGTAAATTGGTTCATCCTGTTGGCACCTAAAGAAATTTTTGTAGAAAAATTTCCAAAAGTACGGTCATAAGTAAGTAAAGCATCCGCATTATGCTCTGTAAAATCGATACTTTGCTCGCGGTACATTCCTTGCGGGTACCTGGAAGATCCAATAGGCCTTCTTGACCAACGGAAATCGTTAGAATTGTCCATTCCCATCCGGACCATTAAGGAAAGGTTCTCATTAAAATCATACGTAGAAGCAATGTTTCCGAATAAACGCCCCTTCTTAAAGGCGTTGATGTTTTCGTATGCAATTTTAAAAGGATTATCCCCCCAATTGAACATCCTGTTTTGTTCGACATCTTTTATAATCCAGTAATCTTTAAGCCAGTCTAAGTCGACATTGGTATGGTTCCAAAATAGATTATACATAAGGCCCTGGCTTCCGTATCCGGTTACAGGTGTATTATCACTGCCGCTTTTTATATAAGTCGCTGTCGTTATTACTTTCCATTTATCAGAAATGTTATAATTTAAGTTCAGGCTGATATTATCCCTTTTTAAATTTGAATTCGGTACAATATCTTCACTTGTGGTTTTTCCATAACTCAAACGAAAATCAGCTTTTTCATTTGAACCGGTTACGGATACCGAATTAAAAATTGAACTTCCTTTTCTAAAAAAATCATTTAAATCATATCTAAACTGAAAAGGAAGTTCTACTCCCTGGCCCACAGCATAACCCGGGCTTCCGTTTTGTGAAAAAAATAATCCGGCATCTAGCCTGGGGCCTAAATTAGTATCTGCTCCCGGACTATAATCAAGGTTTGACCCTGCACCGTAAACACCTTGTATTTCCGGTAACCGCAGCGCTTCAGTTGTCATGAAAGAGGAAGAAATGGAAATGCCTAGCCCTCTATTCCTTTTACCTGATTTTGTAGTAATAACAATAACGCCATTTGCCGCTCTTGATCCGTATAATGCAGATGCAGCGGCACCTTTTAATACATTCACACTTTCTACATCTTCCTGGTTTATTTCTGCTGCACCATTACCATAATCTGTTGGTAAGTCACGTTGGTTGGTTGAGTTGCCACCAACTCCATACGTATTATTGTTTATCGGTATGCCATCGACAATAAATAATGGGCTGTTATTATTGATATTTAAAGATTTATCTCCACGGATCACCACTCTTGAAGAACTTGTAATACCATTTCCGGATCCGGTTATTTGAACACCGGTAACTTTCCCCGATAAATTAGAAACAAAATTTGTGGAGTTGACTCTATTGATGTCATCCGATTTTAATTCCTGAGAAGCATAACCAAGAGCCCGTTTGTCTCTTCTGATACCTAAAGCAGTTACTACTACTCCTTCCAAAGCCAATGAATCATCATCTAATATTACATCTACTTTAGAAGTCCCGGAAATTAAAATTTCTTTAGTTTTAAAACCCATAAAAGAGAATACTAAAGTCTGCCCGCTTTCAGTTTTGATAGCATAATTTCCATTTAAATCTGATATGGAGCTTAGTTTAGTTTCTTTAACCATAATACCGGCACCTGGTAATGGAAATCCCGACGGATCGGTTATTTTTCCGGTAATGGTTTTTGTTTGGCCATTAACCAAGTGAACAGAAAAAACAAAGAAAAAAAGTAATAGTTTTTGTAGTAAGATTTTCATTTTTTGCAAGTTTGATTTTCATGACAAACTTAGCTGTAGGATATTTATAGTATGTTAGGATACTTTTAAAAAAAGCGTATTACTTTATTAATAATCAAAACGTAATGTAAAATTATTGATTGGCAGGTTTCGGGAAATGTTTACAAACTATTTGTTTTGCATATAGATCTAAATCTTTATATAAGAACTTACATACTAAAATCAAATCAATTTAAAAGAAATGAGCCCGATACAATACCGAGCTCACTATCAAAATTAATTATAACTTGTCTAAATTTGGGATGTAGTCAATTAAACAGCCTCTTCTATTTGTAATGAAATTATTTTACTCTATTTGCATTTCAGGAATTTCACCTTCAATAATCAGATCTGCTTCTGTAGAAGCTATGATATGTGCTACTGAAACCCCGGGAGCACGTTCCAATAGCTGAAACCCTTTCGGAGTAATTTCAAGCACAGCCAGCTCTGTAACTACTTTTTTTACACAGCCCACACCCGTAAGTGGTAAAGTGCATTTTTTTAAAATCTTGGATTCTCCTGCTTTATTAACATGCATCATAGCCACAATGATATTTTCGGCAGAAGCTACTAAATCCATCGCGCCACCCATTCCTTTGACCATCTTACCCGGAATTTTCCAGTTGGCTATATCTCCATTTTCTGCAACTTCCATAGCGCCAAGAATGGTTAAATCGACATGTTGCCCGCGGATCATACCGAAACTAAAAGCGGAGTCAAAAAAACTGGCCCCGGGCAAAGTCGTAATGGTTTGTTTTCCAGCGTTAATTAAATCGGGGTCTTCTTCTCCTTCAAAAGGAAAAGGGCCCATCCCTAAAACACCGTTTTCACTTTGGAATTCGACAGCTATTCCTTTGGGGATATAATTGGCCACAAGTGTGGGGATACCAATACCAAGGTTTACAAAGTAGCCGTCTTTTAATTCCTGTGCGATTCTTTTTGCGATTCCTGTTTTATCTAACATGCCTGTAATTATTTTTGTCTTACCGTTCTTTGTTCTATTCTTTTCTCATATTTTTCGCCCTGGAAAATACGGTTAACGAGTATTCCCGGAATATGGACCTGATTGGGATCGAAGGCACCGGCTTCGACAAGTTCTTCTACTTCGGCAATGGTTATTTTTGCAGCTCCGCACATGGAGGGATTAAAATTGCGGGCAGTGCCTTTGAAAATCAGGTTTCCTGCGGTATCGCCTTTCCATGCTTTTACAATGGCAAAATCTGCTTTAAAGGCGTGTTCCATAATGTGCATTTTGCCGTTAAATTCCCTTACTTCTTTGCCCTGGGCTACTTCGGTACCATAGCCTGCGGGAGTAAAGAATGCAGGGATGCCCGCCTGTGCGGCACGGCAACGTTCTGCCAGCGTACCTTGCGGAATAAGCTCTACATCTAATTCTCCGGAAAGCATCTGGCGTTCGAACTCGGCATTTTCCCCTACATAGGAGGAGATCATCTTTTTAATTTGTTTTTGCTGTAATAGTAAGCCCAGTCCAAAATCATCTACACCTGCATTATTGGATATACAGGTAAGGTCTTTTACTTGTTTCCTGACCAGTTCGGCTATACTGTTCTCGGGTATGCCGCAAAGTCCGAAGCCTCCGAGCATGATGGTCATACTGTCGGTAATACCGTTGAGTGCTTCTTGTACAGAATTTACTTTTTTGTTTATCATTGTTTATCTTGCTGGTGCAAATGCCATTGTTTTATAGTTGTTGTTTCTTTTACGAATGCCTAGCCCGGATAGGAGTGGAAAGCATTTTGAAAAAATCTTGGAACGTATAGCCGGAAATAGCTTCAGAAAAAATTATTTATTATTAAAAATCAAATTCATCTGTATTTTGTTCCTCTACCTGTGTCGAGTCTTTTACGACTCTTGGGTAACAGTCTACTTTTATTTTTAAATCTTTTGGCCTCGGGAAATCTTCTTTTGAAACACTAAGTGTTTTATCGGCATAACATTTTTCCATAAAAAGGGCCCAGATAGGTAGTGCTGCTGTGGCGCCCTGGCCGTAGGTTATACTTTTGAAGTGGGCCGACCTGTCTTCGTTTCCTACCCATACACCTGTGGCTAAATTGGGTACCATGCCTACAAACCACCCGTCTGACTGGTTTTGTGTAGTTCCTGTTTTTCCGGCAATGGGATTTCTGAATACGTAAGGATAGCCTGTTACGCGATTGTAACCGTTACCGCCGCCCTGTGTCCTTAATCTGGACCCGGAACCTGATTCTGTTACTCCTTGTAATAGCTTGATTACGGCATAGGCAATATCCTGATCGAGGACATCTTTTGGGTCCGGAATGGGTTGATATATGACATTCCCGTTTTTATCTTCTATTTTGGAAATTACCTGTGGCTTTATATACACGCCTTTATTGGCAAAAGTGCTGTAGGCACCTACCATATCTTCTACTGTAATTTCTACTGCTCCGAGTGCAATGGAGGGCTGTTCGGGGATTTCGGATTTTACCCCGAGTTTATGGGTTAAATCTACTACTGCTTTTGGCCCGGTCTGGTCAATAAGTTTTGCTGAAACCGTATTGATAGAATTGGCTAAGGCCTGCTTTAATGTTACCAGGCCTCTATACGTACCGGTTGAGTTATTGGGTGTCCAGGTTGCTGTTACATTGTGCCGCCCTTTCGGAATGGTGAAAGGGGAATCTAAAATAGAATCACAGGGGGATTTTCCTAATTGCTCTATGGCAGTGGCGTATACAAAAGGTTTAAAAGTGGATCCTACCTGCCTTGCCCCCTGGCCTACGTGGTCGTATTGAAAATGTTTATAATTAATTCCACCGACCCATACTTTTACATTACCGGTTTGTGGCTCCATGGCCATTACCCCTGTTTGTAAAAAACTTTTATAATACCGGAGGGAGTCGTTGGGCGTCATGATGGTATCTCTTTCCCCTTTCCATGTAAATATGGTCATCTTTGTTTTGACGTCAAACGATTTTATAATTTCTTCATCTGATTTTCCTTGTTCTTTAAGCTGCTTCCACCTTTCGGAGTTTTGCCGGGCGCGGTTCATTAACTTTTGGGTTTCTGCCGTAGAAATATTTACAAAAGGTGCATTCTTATTTTTCTTTTGTTCTGAATCAAATTCTTTTTGCAGGTTTTGGAGATGCTCTGCAACGGCTTCTTCTGCATAAAGCTGCATCCTGGAATCTATAGTGGTATATATTTTAAGGCCGTCTGTATAAACATCGTAATCTGACCCATCCGGCTTTTTATTTTCTTTTGTCCAAGTTTTCATGAATTCCCTGAGGTATTCTCTAAAGTAAGTGGCCGTTCCTTCTTTGTGCGTTTGAAGCTGGAATTTCAGGACGATAGGCAGTTTACTTAATTTTTCCTTTTGGCTTTGTGAAATAATCTTTGCTTTCTCCATTTGTGACAGTACTACATTTCTTCTGTTCTTTACACCCTGTGCATTGCGGACCGGGTTGTAAAGTGACGAGTTTTTGAACATACCGACTAAAATAGCGGATTCATCCAGTGTTAAATCCTGAGGTTCTTTGGAAAAATACGTCTTAGCGGCTGAGCGTATCCCGATAGCATAATTGTTAAAATCATATACATTAAAATACATAGCAATGATTTCGTCCTTAGTATACTGGCGTTCGAGCCGGGTAGCAATAATCCATTCTTTGGCTTTCTGAACAATCCTGAAAAGGAAAAATTTAGATCCTTCACCGTGAAACAACTGTTTGGCCAGCTGTTGGGTTATGGTACTTGCCCCTCCGCTGGTCCCTAATTTTGTTATGGCCCTTAATGTGCCTTTAACATCGATTCCCGAATGGTCGTAAAAACGCTCATCTTCTGTCGCTACAAGGGCTTTTACTAAATGTTGGGGCAGGTCGCTGTATTTTAAGGGTGATCTGTTTTCATTATAAAATTTACCTAATACTACACCATCGGAAGAAATTACTTCTGTAGCAAGATTGGATTCGGGGTTTTCTAATTCTTCAAATGAAGGCATGGCCCCAAATAATCCCCACGATGCGAAGAGGAAGAAAAGGAATATCGCTGCGATAATGCAGCCAAAGATCTTCCAGAATTTTTTGTTGTAATACTTAAAATCTTTTATTTGATTATTGTTTTGTTTAATTGCCATAATTTATTCTGTTGATTCTATTCTAAATCCGACTTCGGTAACGCCAGGAAGTTCGTTTACACCTGTAATCTTGCCTGTTTGCCTTACTGCCTGCTGGATTTGTATTTTATATTTTCCGGGTTTATTGAATGTGAAATTTTCTTTATAATAAAGTTTGTTTTCTTTTACGTCAGAAAATCCATCTCCAAGAAGCGTGCCGTCGGGATGGGTCATTTCATATTGTAAAGTATCTCTTTTTACTAATCCGTCAGCCCTTTTTAACGCTACGATAATAAAAAGATTATTGAACGGGTAGTCATTATTGTTTCTGATGTTAACAAAGAGGTTATATCGTTTTGTGGTGTCTTTTTCTTCAAAATGAAATTCGATTATGCTATCTTTTTTCCAGCTTTCTCCTGTGGCTTTATATTCGTCAAAGACCCTTTTTTCATCACATGAAAAAAGGAAAAGGAGCACAAAAAATAATAAAAGATTACTTTTTAGGTTCATTTTTTTGATTGGGTATTATTTTG